>JACMQR010000174.1 GCA_014376885.1 Polaromonas sp. | reverse complement strand
TTTTCATGGAAGCCCTGCGCCTGCAGCTCGAGCGCGATCTGAACCGCAGCGGCGTTGCTGCGCTGGTGCAGGCTCGGCCCAAGCACATCTACAGCATTGTCAAGAAAATGCGCGGCAAGTCGCTTGACTTTGCCCAGGTGTTTGACATCCGCGCGATGCGCGTCATCGCCGCCGATGTCAAGGGATGCTATGCGGCGCTGGGTGTGGTTCATTCGCTGTTCTCGCCGGTCGAAGGCGAGTTCGACGACTACATCGCCAAGCCCAAAGTCAATGGCTACCAGTCGCTGCACACGGTGGTTCGCGACGGGTGTGGCCGGGCCGTGGAAATCCAGATTCGCACCCAGGCGATGCACGACCATGCCGAAATCGGGGTGGCAGCGCACTGGGCCTACAAGGAAGCCGGCGCCAAAGGCTACGCCGGCGTTTCGGCCAGTGGTGACTACGATGCCAAGATTGCGGTGCTGCGCCAGCTGCTGGCCTGGGAACGCGAGCTGTCCGGGCCGGCCGCGCAGCGCGCCAGGGATGCCAACCAGGGGTTGTTCGACGACCGGATCTATGTGCTGACGCCCGATGCGGCGATCGTCGAGCTGCCCCAGGGCGCGACAACAGTTGACTTTGCCTACAGCGTGCACACCAGCCTGGGCCATCGCTGCCGGGGGGCGCGCATCGACGGCGTCATGGTGCCGCTGAACACGCCGCTGCAAAACGGCCAGACCGTCGAGGTGATCACCCTCAAAGAGGGCGGGCCGTCCCGCGACTGGCTCAATCCGGACCTGGGTTTTCTGACCAGCAACCGGGCCAAAGCCAAGGTGCGCGCCTGGTTCAACGGCCTGGCCATGGCGCAAACCGTGTCCAAAGGCAGGGATGCGGTGGAAAAGCTCCTCCAGCGTGAAGGTAAAACGGCCATCAAGCTGCACGACCTGGCCCTGCAGCTCGGTTTCAAGGCCGCCGATGAACTTTTCGAGGTGGTGGGAAAAGACGAGTTCTCGCTCAGAACGATTGAAAACATGCTTCGGCCGGCCGATCCGGCGCCCTCGGTCGATGACTATGTGCTGCCAAAAAAACCCCGGCCGTCTGGCAAAGCGGCTCCGGGCGGCAAAGGCATGAAAGGCAGCGTGCTGGTGGTGGGCATGGATTCGCTCTTGACGCAGCTGGCCAAGTGCTGCAAGCCGGCGCCGCCGGACGATATTTTGGGTTTTGTCACCAAGGGAAAGGGCGTGAGCATCCACCGCAACGACTGCAGCAACTTTCGCAACATGGCCAGCGGCAGTCCGGACCGGGTGATCGAGGTGCAATGGACCTCGGACAAGGCGCCGGATGGCGCGGTGTATCCGGTGGACGTGGCTGTCGAAGCGGCTGACCGGCAAGGCTTGCTGCGCGACATCTCCGAAGTGTTCGCCAAAGAAAAAATGAATGTGATCGGCGTGCAGACCCAGTCGGTCAAGGACAACCGCGGCGGCACCGCCTGGATGACCTTCACTGTCGAGGTGTCCCAGTCCGGACGGCTCCAGCAGGTTCTGGGCAGTGTGGGCAATGTGGCAGGCGTGCGCTCAGCCCGAAGACGTTGAGCCAATTGCAGATTTTTTCCCGCCGACTTTAAAAGGCGTGTTTTGCACTGCTAGAATACGAGCTTCAGTTAGTTAATCAGGCGCGTAGCTCAGCTGGTTAGAGCACCACCTTGACATGGTGGGGGTCGTTGGTTCGAGTCCAATCGCGCCTACCAATTTTTCTAAATTGTTTTCCTGTTTTCAAGCCTCGCGCCAAATCAGGATGACCCAGAAAAATTGCGTACATCAGTTCATTCCTAGAATGCAGCAAAGTCCGTCCAAAAGAGGGCGGGCTGCCGTTGTCTTCTGGAGTCTTCATTGCACATCAAAAAATCTGCCAATTCCTTGTCCGTCGAGACCGTCTTGAAGGAAAGCATGCCCGGCAGCGACAGCCCGGGCAGTTCAAGCAAAAAAGCGGCCAGCGGTGTTGACGGGCCCGCCCGCATTATAAAAAAGTACCCCAACCGGCGTCTTTACGACACCAATACCTCGGCCTACATCACGCTTGCCGAGGTTCGCCGGCTGGTGATGGGCAGCACGCATTTCGTGGTCCGCGATGCAAAGACCAACGAGGACCTAACCCGCAGCATCTTGCTACAGATTATTCTTGAAGAAGAAGCCGGCGGGGCGCCCATGTTCACCGAGGCGGTGCTGTCCAACATCATTCGTTTCTACGGCGATGCCATGCAAAGCTTCATGGGCGCTTACCTTGAGAAAAATGTGCAGAGTTTCATGGACCTGCAGGTCAAGATGTCAGAGCAATCCAAGGGACTGAGCCCGGAAATGTGGGCGCAGTTCATGAACGCGAAGTCGCCAATGATGCAGGGCATGATGGGTGCCTATGTCGAGCAATCAAAAAGTGTGTTCACCCAAATGCAAGAGCAGATGCAAAAGCAAAGCGCGCAAATGCTGGCGGCCCTGGGCTTGAAGCGCTAGCAGCTTGCAGCGGCCGCCAACTGGCGGCCAGCACTGGCGGGTCGGGCAGATTTTCTGGCCTGACGGATGCTCTGAGACAATAGGGGATGAGTGAAGCAATTTCCCAATCCCCCCTTTCTTTTGTCGCGCCTGCCAAACCTGCGCCGCGTGTTGGTTTTGTCAGCCTGGGTTGCCCCAAGGCGCTGACCGACTCTGAACTGATACTGACGCGGCTCAGCGCCGAGGGCTACCAAACCTCGAAGACTTTCCAGGGCGCCGATCTGGTAATCGTCAACACCTGCGGCTTCATCGATGACGCCGTCCGGGAAAGCCTGGACACGATTGGCGAAGCATTGGCCGAAAATGGCAAGGTGATCGTCACCGGATGTCTTGGCGCCAGACTGGGCGAGGGCGGTGGCAACCTGGTGCGCCAGTTGCACCCCAGCGTGTTGGCTGTCACCGGCCCGCATGCCACCCAGGAGGTGATGGATGCGGTCCACTTGAACCTGCCAAAGCCGCATGATCCGTTCGTGGACCTAGTGCCCAATGCGTTTGGCATTGCCGGCATCAAGCTGACACCCCGGCACTATGCGTATCTCAAGATCAGCGAAGGCTGCAACCACCGCTGCACGTTTTGCATCATTCCGTCGATGCGTGGCGACCTGGTGTCGCGCCCCGTCGGAGATGTGTTGAACGAAGCCCGCGCGTTGTTTGAAGGCGGCGTCAAAGAGTTGCTGGTCATCAGCCAGGACACATCGGCCTACGGCGTCGACGTGAAGTACCGCACCGGTTTTTGGGACGGCAAGCCGGTCAAGACGCGCATGCTGGAGCTGGTCCAGGCGCTCGGCGACATTGCCGCGCCGTTCGGGGCCTGGGTGCGCCTGCATTATGTGTATCCCTATCCCAGCGTGGACGACATCCTGCCGTTGATGGCAACGGGCAAGGTGCTGCCCTATCTTGACGTGCCTTTGCAGCACAGCCACCCGGATGTATTGAAGCGAATGAAGCGACCGGCCAGCGGAGAAAAAAACCTTGAGCGAATTTCTCGGTGGCGCGAGATGTGTCCTGAAATTGTCATTCGCAGCACCTTCATCGCCGGCTTTCCGGGTGAAACCGAAAGCGAATTCGAGCACCTGCTGGACTTCATGCGCGAAGCAAAAATTGACCGCGCCGGCTGCTTCGCCTATAGCGCGGTGCAGGGCGCAAGCGCCAACGACCTGCCAGGAATGCTGCCTCTGGAAGTGCGTGAAGAGCGGCGGGCGCGTTTCATGGCGGTGGCCGAGGCTGTGTCAAGCCAGAAACTTCAGCAGCGCGTGGGCGCCACCATGCAAGTGCTCGTCGACCATGCCCCGGCATTGGGCCGCAAGGGTGGCACGGGCCGCTCGTATGCCGACGCGCCCGAGATTGACGGCGTGGTCAAACTGCTTGCCCCGGAAAAAATAAGCAAGACGATGAAGGTCGGCGAGTTCACCCGCGCCCGCATTGTCGGTGTCCAGGGCCACGACCTGGTTGCCGTTCCTGTCTGACGCGTTCACATCTGCGATGGTTTTGCCTGCCCTTGCAGTTCGCGGGCAGGCATAACAACCACTGTTCTCCAAGGCAATTAAATCGAGACGAAAAAAAAGCTGCCATTTGCACAGCAGCTTTTTTTTAAGAGTAATTTTGGTGCCCGGGAGAGAACTCGAATCTCCACATCTTGCGATACACGGACCTGAACCGTGCGCGTCTACCAATTCCGCCACCCGGGCACAAGAAGCAGTTTAACATTACATTTTGGCTTGTCCCGGCATAAACCAGAAAAATTTACAAGCGGTGCAAGCAGCAGCGGGCGGTGGGGCCGCTTTGCCGTTCGGTATGGTGAAATCTTCGTGATTCCATGCCGAATAAGGGCTCGCCGGGAGCAAATGCTCGGGGTTTCACAAATCGCAGCTAGTATCTGTTCCAGATTTGACAGAAAAAAACGGCCAAATTTCCAAATTACCCAAATTCCAGTTCGCAGGGCTTGTGCCAAGCCGCGTGTCCTGAACGCAATCTCATGAAAGTGACTTCTTATCAAAACAAACCTGTCTAATTCCGGCGCGACGTCCGGACTCCTTGCCGAATTCGAAGGCACCGTGTCCGGCCACCGCGATGGCCACGGTTTCGTCCAGCGTGACGACGGCGAGGCCGACATCTACCTGCCACCCAACGAGATGCGCGCGGTGCTGCACAAGGACCGCGTGAAGGCCCGCATCGTGCGCCATGACCGAAAAAACCGGCCCGAAGGCCGCGTGACCGAAATCATTGAACGCTCGCCGCATCCGATCATCGGCCGCCTGCTGCAAGAAAGCGGCGTCTGGCTGGTGGCGCCTGAAGACAAGCGCTATGGTCAGGATGTGCTGATTCCGAAAAGCGCCACCGGAACGGCCAAGACCGGTCAGATCGTGGTGGTGCAACTGACCGAGCCGCCCGCCCTTTTTGGTCAACCGGTCGGCCGGGTGACGGAAGTGCTGGGCGAAATCGACGATCCGGGCATGGAAATTGAAATTGCCGTGCGCAAGTACGGCGTGCCGCACGAATTCAGCGACAACGCGCTGGGACTGGCGCGGACCCTGCCAGAGGCAGTGCGACCGGCCGACAAGCTGCACCGCGTCGACCTGACCGACATTCCCCTGGTGACGATTGACGGCGAAGACGCGCGCGACTTTGATGACGCGGTGTATTGCGAGCCGGTCAAAGTGGGCCGCGGCAAGGGCTGGCGGCTGCTGGTGGCGATTGCCGACGTCAGCCATTACGTCGAAACCGGCAGCGCCATCGACATCGACGCCTACGACCGGGCCACCAGCGTGTACTTTCCGCGCCGCGTGATACCGATGCTGCCCGAAAAACTGTCCAACGGCCTGTGTTCGCTCAATCCGCTGGTCGAGCGGCTGTGCATGGTCTGCGACATGTTGGTCAATGCCAAAGGGGAGGTGCATGCCTACCAGTTCTATCCAGCGCTGATGCTCAGCCAGGCCCGGCTGACCTACACCGAAGTGGCCGCCATCCTGAGCAACACCCGGGGGCCGGAAGCCCAGCAACGCAAGGCCGTGGTGCCGCATCTGCTGCATCTGCATGAGGTCTACCAGGCGCTGCTCAAGGAGCGCGGCATCCGCGGCGCTGTCGACTTTGAAACCACCGAAACCCAGATCGTCTGCGACGAGGTCGGGCGCATCGAGAAAATTGTTCCGCGCAGCCGCAACGTGGCGCACCGGGTGATCGAGGAGTCGATGCTGGCGGCCAATGTGTGCTCGGCCGACTTCATCGCGCAAAGCAAGCGCACGGCGCTGTTCAGGGTTCACGAAGGGCCGACGCCCGAGAAGATCGAGCTGCTCAGAAACTACCTCAAGGCGGCCGGCATCGGCATGACGGTCAGCGCCGATCCGGCTCCGGGCGAGTTCCAGCAAATTGCCATGGCGACAAAAGACCGCCCGGACGCCCAGCAGATTCATTCCATGCTGCTGCGCTCGATGCAGCAGGCCATCTACACACCGATGAACGGCGGCCATTTCGGCCTGGCTTACGAGGCCTACACCCACTTCACCAGCCCGATTCGCCGCTACCCGGACCTGCTGGTTCACCGGGTGATCAAGGCGATCCTGACGAAGACCAGCTACCAGTTGCCAGTGTTGCCCACGCCGGGCGAGGCCGAGGCCAAGCTGTCCAAGCGGCTGGCCGCCCGCGTCAAGGCGCCGACCGAAAAGCCGAAGAAAGCCAGCGCCGACGAGCTGGCCTGGCAGGCCGCCGGACTGCACTGCAGCGCCAACGAGCGCCGGGCCGACGAGGCCAGCCGGGACGTCGAGGCCTGGCTCAAGTGCAAGTACATGCGCGAGCATCTGGGGGAAGAGTTTGGCGGCGTGGTGACCGCAGCCACCAGTTTTGGCGTGTTCGTGACGCTCGATGCGATGTATGTCGAGGGCCTGGTGCACATCACCGAATTGGGCGGCGAATACTACCGTTTCGACGAGGCCCGGCAGGAATTGCGCGGCGAACGCAGCGGCATGCGCTACGCCCTGGGCACGCGTGTCCGGGTCCAGGTCAGCCGGGTCGATCTGGACGGACGAAAAATCGACTTTCGCCTGATTCATGAGGGCGAGGACAAGTCCGCGCTGGTGAGCCGGGCCATGAAAGACAAGGCAGGGGGCGCTGCGGCCGAGCTGCCCTTGCCAGAGCATGGCGCCGCGTCCCGGCGCAATGGGCGGGCTCCGGCTGCGAGCAGCCGTCAGGCGGTGCCAGACAGGCCGTCCCAGACGCCGCCCCGGTCGCGCAAGACAGCGGTGAAAAAGGCCGCCGCCGCTTCAGGTGGCAAGCCGGGCAAAAAGCCCCGCCGGTAGCGGTTGATGAAGTTTTCGACCACCGCGCATTCCAAGAGCCCATGCTGATACGGGTTCTGGCGTTTTTGCTGGAAACAGCTTTTTTTCTGCTCGTTGCCGCAGCGCTCTTGCGCGCCTGGATGAACTGGTTGCGGGTCAGCATGACCGGGCAGCCGGGCCGGTTTGTGATGGCGCTGACGGACTGGCTCGTCAAGCCGCTGCGGCGTGCACTGCCCAAGGCGGTGACCCGGGTGCGTCTGGACGGGGCCAGTGTGCTGGCCGCTGCCCTGATGGCGCTGGCCTATGCGATGCTTGCCGGGCTGCTGCTGGGCGCCATGACGGGCGCGTTCGAGGGCGGACCGGATTCCGGGCTGGCCATTTTTCTGACGCTCCCGCTGATCGCCCTGAAATTTGTCCTTCGGGTGGCGCTGCAAACTCTGTTCATGCTGGTACTGGGTTTTGCCATCTTGTCCTGGGTTCAGCCCGGCTCAGCAGCCTACGGCCTGCTGGGCCACCTGACCGAGCCGCTGCTGGCGCCGCTGCGCCGGGTCATACCGGCCATCGGCGGCGTCGACCTGTCGGCGCTGGTGCTGCTGGTAGCGCTGCAAATCGGCCTGATGGTGCTGACCTAGCCCGCCCGCAGCCGGGCCAGCGCTGAGGCGGTCAGCGCCTCGCCCGGCTTGCTGGCAGCCCAGCAGTCAGCCCGGCGGCCATGCTCGAACACAGCGGCGGCAGCGGCATTGACCGCGCTCATTCCCCGCGCCAGGCACGCGCCCGCCAGGCCGGCGAGCACATCGCCGGTGCCCGCCGTGGCCAGCAGGGCGTTGCCGGTGCTGTTGATGAAGGTGGCCCCGCCCGGCGCGGCGACAACGGTTCCCGAACCCTTGAGAACCACCACGGATCCGAAACGTTCGGCCAGCTGGCGTGCCATGCCCAAGCGGTCGGCTTGCACGGCGGCGGCGCTGCAGCCCAACAGGCGGGCTGCTTCGAGCGGGTGGGGCGTGAGGATGGTGAGGTGGCCACGGCCTTGCCTGGCCTTGAGCAGTGTTTGCAGTTGCGTATCCCTGGCAACCGCATTCAGCGCGTCGGCGTCAAGCACGGCCCGCCTGGCGGCGGACAGCACCCGGGGCAGCACGCTTTTGACCATTTCGCCGCCGCCGCAGCCGCACACGATAACCTGGCGCGCCATGTCCAGGGCATCGGGCGGTCGAAACATGAGTTCAGGCCGCTCCAGATCAACAGCCAGCGCAGGCGGGTCGCCCAGCAAGGCAACCAGCACCCGGCCCGCGCCCGCATGCAGTGCAGCGCTGGCCGCCAGCAAGGCCGCGCCAGCCATGTGGCGGGAGCCCGCTGATTCGCCGCCGAGCACGGCGACATCGCCAAAGCTGCCCTTGTGGCTGGCATGCGCTGCCAGCGCCGGCGACGCCCCGCTGGCGCGGTCGGCACCCAACAGCCAGGCGCAGGGTTCCACAGGAAATAGTGGATCTGCCGTGTCGGCCGGCGTGACCCCAAGGTCATCCAGCCAGACCTGGCCGGCGCAGTCGCGTCCGCTGGCGGTGAACAAACCTGGCTTCAAGGTCAGTAAGCTTAAGGTGAACAGGCCTTTAGCGCTTGACCTGTGGTTGTTTGATGCTACTGAATCAATAGTGTCGTAGGCGCTGGCCGCGCCTGTGTCGGCATTCAGACCCGTCGGTACATCGACCGACAGCCGGGGTGCCGAACTGTCACGCATCCGCGCCAGCCAGTCGTGCATCAGGGAATTTTCCGTCCGGCCAGGGTCCAGCGCCGCGCCAATGCCGAGCAGCGCGTCGATGCACAGGTCAAACTCGGCCGGCGGCTCGCTTGCCATGGGAACGCCGGCGGCCAGGGCTTGCTGGCGCGCCGTCTGGGCATCCGGCGGCGCTGCCGACTGGCCGTTTGGCAGGCCGGTCCAGGTCACCACGACCCGTTTGCCCCAGCGGTGCAGCTGCAGCGCTGCCGCAAAGCCGTCGCCGCCATTGTTGCCCGGCCCGCACGCGATCCAGATGCACCGGGCATGCGGCGCCAGCGCCAGCGCCAGGCGCGCCACCGCCAGGCCGGCCCGCTGCATCAGCGTGTGCGGGGCCAGCGATTGCGCCGCCTGCTGCTCGATCCGGCGGACCGTGGCCATGTCGTACAGCGGATGGCTGCAGGCGCTGGAAATTTTTTGCATCGGCTGATTGTGAAGCTTTGCCTGCCGCCGGCCTGGCCATCAGTAGAAACGAAGAAGAGCCAACGTAAAAACTCCCGGCGAGCCGGGGGGTGACTGTGCATGCGCCGCAACCGGCACCGTCAAGCATCCGGTGGAACGCGCAGCACCTGGCCTGGGTAGATTTTGTCCGGATCGCTCAGCATGGGCTGGTTGGCCTCAAAGATCTGGGCGTACTGGTTGGGCGTGCCGTAGAACTGCTTGCTGATCTTGGACAAAGTGTCGCCGCCCAGCACCACATACATCCGTGATTCCGGCGAACTGCTTGCCACAGTCATCAGGTCCTTCACGCTTGACACCTGGGCCACATTGCCGCAGCACAGCAGCACCTTTTCCCTGGTGGCCTGGTCGGGTGCCGCGCCGGCGACGGTCACGGTGCCGCTGGGCGCATCGAAGCTGACCTGCAGGCCTTCCACCTTCAGGCCCATGCTGGTGACATAGGCGGCAATCGCAGCGCCCGCCGTCTTGCTCAGCGCCGCCACATTTTCCGGCGTGGGGGCTGCTGCTGCAGTTTCCTGCGCCGCTTTTACCTCACCGCGGCCAAACAGCCTTTCGCCGGCCTCCTTGATAAAACTGAACATGCCCATGGGTTCTCCAATAAAAAATAGGTCGACCCGGTCAAGACGCCAGGACCAGTTTTACTGTAAGGCTGGCCGTGCCTCCGGCCGGGCGGACGGCGGTACAAAGCATGCAGGACAGATGCGCTTTAAAGCAGCCTGGCCGGCTCAAACACCGATTCAAGCGGCCCGAGTTTGAAGTGGGCATGGCCGACGACCTCAGGCGCCATGACCGGACGGCCCTGCCAAAAAACACATCAAAAGTGTTTCTTGTGCTTGGCTCACGTGCCCGGGCAGCTATTTATTTTGTAGCGCTGCAGCCAGGCTTGCTTCGACCTGCAAAGCCAGGCCCAGCACCGCGTCGTCGTGCAGCGCGGCATGCCAGAGCATCAAGCCGACGGGCAGCTCGCCGGGCGCATGGCAGGGCAGGGAGATGGCGCAGCCGTCGAGCATGTTGACCACCGCGGTGTTGCGCAGCAGCAGCGAGTTGACGCGGAAAAATTCGTCGTCGTTGTCAAGGACGCTGGCAATCGACGGCGCTACCATGGGCACGGTGGGCGACAGCACGGCGTCGAAAGCGGCCAGGCGCTGCTGCATACGCTCAGTCCAGTCCTGGCGAGCAGCGAGCAGGTCGATATAGTCGGCCGCGCCCATGCGGGCGCCGCGCAGGATGCGCAGCGCCACCCGCGGGTCGTACTGCGCTTGGTGGTCGGCCAGCAGCTTTCGGTGCCAGGCATGGCTTTGGGCGGCTGACAGGCCACCGCTGGCATTGATCGATGCCAGCTCGTCGATTTCCTGCAGTGGAATTTCTTCAATCTGGGCGCCCGCCTGGCGCAGCACCTGCAAGCTTCTTTCGAACGCGGTGGCCACCGTGCTGCTCAGCGCGTCCTGCATGACCGTGCGCGCGACAGCCAGGCGCCACGACGACAGCGGCTTGCCGGGCAGTTGGACCGTTCGCGCCGACAAGATCTCATGCACCAGCACCGCGTCGCGGACCGACCGGGTCACGGCACCAACGGTGTCCAGGCTGGAGGACAGCGGGATGGTGCCGGTCGCCGGAACCAGGCGGGCGGTGCTTTTAAAGCCGACGATGCCGCACAGCGCGGCAGGAATCCGCAGCGAGCCGCCGGTGTCCGAGCCCAGGCCCACGAAAGCCGCGCCGCTCGCCACCGACACGGCCGCGCCTGAAGATGAGCCGCCCGGGATGCGTGCGGTGTTCGAATCGGCCGGATTGACCGGCGTGCCATAGTGTGGATTGATGCCCACGCCGGAAAAGGCAAACTCGACCATGTTGGTGCGGCCCACCAGCACGGCGCCCGCCGCGCGCAGGCGCGCCACGGCGGCCGAATCTCCCCGGGCTGGCGGGGCGCCCGCCAGGACGGTCGATCCGGCAGTCGTCACCTGGCCGGCCACGTCAAACAGGTCCTTGACCGACACGGCAATCCCGGCCAGCCGGCCGGCCCGGTCGCCCAAAGCTGCCGGCGGCACCGCCCGTGCATCGGCTGCAGGCGCCGGCATGAACGCATGGCGGCATACCTGGCTGGCAGCAATGCCGGCCGCCTGTTCAAGGATTTCCTCGATGCGGGCCTGGCCGCTCTGAACCCATTCGCCCACTGCATGAAGGTCTGTCGGGTATGTCGGGGATGGGTGGGTCATGGAGATGAAATGTTATACTCTGGCGGCTCTGCCTGCGGCTAAAACGCCATTGGCAGGGTCAATCGCAAATCAGCCACGCAAGGTGTTGCCAGGACAAACTTCTTGGCAATAAGCGCTGATTTTAGAAACAACCTTTGGAGTATTGATTATGTCTACGAACATGCGCGAAATGCTGGAAGCCGGCGTCCATTTTGGTCACCAGACCCGTTTTTGGGACCCAAAAATGGCCCCGTTCATTTTTGGCCATCGCAACCGCATTCACATCATCAACCTGGAAAAGTCGCTGCCGATGTTCCAGGAAGCGATGAAGTTCGCCAAGCAGCTGACCGCCAACAACGGCACCATCTTGATGGTCGGCACCAAGCGCACCGCCCGCGAAACCGTTGCGGCCGAAGCCCAGCGCGCCGGCATCCCGTATGTCGACCAGCGCTGGCTGGGCGGCATGCTGACCAACTTCAAAACGGTCAAGACCTCGATCAAGCGGCTCAAGGAAATGAAGGCCCAGCAAGAAGCCGGCCTGGACACCATCAGCAAAAAAGAGCAGCTGACCTTCAAGCGCGAAATCGAAAAGCTTGAAAAAGACATCGGCGGCATCCAGGACATGACTGCGCTGCCAGACGCCATCTTCGTGATCGACGTGGGTTTCCACAAAATCGCGATCCTGGAAGCCAAAAAGCTGGGCATCCCGCTGATCGGCGTGGTGGACACCAACCACTCCCCTCTGGGCATCGACTATGTGATTCCTGGTAACGACGACTCGTCCAAGGCGGTGGCGCTGTATGCCCGCGGCATTGCCGATGCTGTCATCGAAGGTCGTGCCAGCGCCCAGAACGAAGTCATTCGGGCCGTGCCGGCCGAAGGCTCGGATGAATTTGTCGAAGTGGAAAACGCCGCCGCCTAATTGGCCCGGCATTGCGCCAAACGCTTAAAGGGGCTCGCGTAGCCCCTTTTTCACAGGTCAGCAGGCTGAAGGGCCCGGCATGAAAGCGGTCCTTCCGATCAACACGAAACACGGAGAATGAAAATGGCAATGGCAATCACTGCAAAAATGGTCGCGGAACTGCGCGCCAAGACCGACGCGCCGATGATGGAGTGCAAAAAAGCACTGACCGAGGCCGAGGGTGATTTTGAAAAAGCCGAAGAACTGCTGCGCGTCAAGCTCGGCAGCAAGGCCGGCAAAGCCGCTTCCCGGGTGACAGCCGAAGGCGTGGTGGCCATGGCCCGAAACGGTGACAGCGTCGCCCTGGTGGAGATCAATTGCGAAACCGATTTCGTGACCAAGAACGACAGTTTCCTGGCGTTTGCCGAGGCTGTCGCCCAAGGCGTGGTGCTGCACAGCCCGGCTGACCTGGCAGCGCTGGGCGCCATGGCGCTGTCCATGGACAGCTTTGGCCCGACGGTCGAGGACGTGCGCAAGGGCCTGATCGGCAAGATCGGTGAAAACATGACGGTGCGCCGCTTCAAGCATTTTGCCGCTGGCAAATCGGCCGCCTACCTGCACGGCACGCGCATCGGCGTGGTGGTGGAGTTTGAGGGCGACGAAGCCGCTGCCAAGGACGTGGCCATGCATGTGGCGGCCATGAAACCGGTGGCCCTGTCAAGCGCCGATGTGCCGGCCGACCTGGTCGCCCGGGAGCGTTCGGTCGCTGCAGCGAAAGCAGCTGAAGATGCCGCGGTTGCCGTGGCTGCGGGCAAGCCGGTTCAGTCTGCCGAAATCGTTGCCAAGCGCATTGAAGGCGGCGTGCAGAAATTCCTGAAGGAAGTCAGCCTGAACAACCAGACGTTTGTCAAAAATGACAAGCAGACCGTCGAGCAGATGCTCAAGGAAAAAGCCACCACCGTCAAATCCTTCACGATGTATGTCGTTGGTGAAGGCATTGAAAAAAAGGTGGACGATTTCGCTGCCGAGGTTGCTGCCCAGGTCGCTGCCGCCAAGGGCGCCTGAGCCAGCGCGCTGGTCCGCCAAGCTGTTTTCTTCCTGTTCATCCACCCCTTCACGAAAGCCTTCGCATGCCAGCCTACAAGCGCATCTTGTTGAAACTGTCAGGCGAGGCCCTGATGGGGGACGATGCCTTTGGCATCAACCGCGCCACCATTGTCCGGATGGTGGAAGAAATTGCCGAGGTCACGCGGATGGGTGTGCAGGTCGCTGTGGTGATTGGCGGCGGCAACATCTTTCGCGGCGTGGCCGGCGGCTCGGTCGGCATGGACCGGGCCACCGCTGACTACATGGGCATGCTGGCCACCGTCATGAACGCGCTGGCTTTGGGCGACACCATGGACAAGGCCGGGCTGACGGCCCGGGTCATGTCGGCCATTGCGATTGAAAGAGTCGTCGAGCCCTATGTCCGGCCCAAGGCGCTGCAGTACCTTGAAGAGGGCAAGGTCGTGGTGTTTGCGGCCGGCACCGGCAATCCTTTTTTCACCACCGACACGGCAGCGGCCCTGCGCGGCGCCGAGATCGGCGCCGAGATCGTCCTGAAGGCCACCAAGGTCGACGGTGTCTATTCGGCGGACCCGAAGAAAGATCCGCTGGCAACGCGTTACACCAGCATCACCTTTGACGAGGCCATCGGGAAAAATCTCGAAGTAATGGATGCCACCGCTTTTGCGCTGTGCCGCGACCAGAAATTGCCCATCAAGATCTTCAGCATCTTCAAGCTCGGCGCACTCAGCCGGGTGGTGATGGGCGAAAATGAAGGAACCCTGGTGCATGTCTGAGCCGGTCTGACGCAATGCTCCAGAGGCAGCATTTTTTGAAAATATCTATCGGGAGTTTTGACCATGAGCATTGTTGAGATCAAGCAGCAGGCAGCGCAAAAAATGCAGCAGTCGCTCGATTCGTTTCAGCACAACCTGACAAAAATCCGCACCGGCCGGGCCAATCCCGGCCTGCTGGACACGGTGCATGTGGACTACTACGGCTCCATGGTGCCGATCAGCCAGGTTGCCAATGTGGCGCTGCTCGATGCCCGCACCATCAGCGTGTCGCCCTGGGAAAAGAGCATGGGCGCGAAAATCGAAAAAGCCATCCGCGACTCCGATCTCGGCCTGAATCCGGCGTCGCAGGGCGACCTCATCCGGGTGCCGATGCCTGCCATGACCGAAGAGCGTCGCCGGGAACTGACCAAGGTGGTGCGTGCCGAGGGCGAGCATGCCAAGGTGGCGATTCGCAACCTGCGCCGCGATGCCAACGACGGCGTCAAAAAACTGGTCAAGGACAAGCTGGCGTCGGAAGACGACGAGCGCCGCTCGCAGGACGAGATCCAGAAATCCACCGACCGTTTCATTGCCGATGTCGACAAACTGGTCACCGGCAAGGAACAAGACATCATGGCCGTGTGATCTGCCAGACGCTGGCCTGACTCACCACCCCATGGCTATCTCCGCCTTGAGTGTTCCCCGGCATGTCGCCATCGTCATGGATGGCAACGGCCGCTGGGCCAAGAAGCGTTTTTTGCCCCGCATCGCCGGCCACAAGCAGGGCGTCGATGCGCTCAGCGCCTGCGTGAAGGCCTGCATGGTGCGCGGCGTGGCGGTGCTGACGGTGTTTGCCTTCTCATCTGAAAACTGGAACCGCCCCTCCGACGAGGTGTCCGGGCTGATGGACTTGCTGATCCTGGCGCTGGCCAAGCAGGTGCCCAGCCTGAATACAAACGGCGTTCAGCTCCATTTTGTTGGCGACCGCCGGCGGCTTTCGAAGAAAGTCCAGGTCGGCTTGGTGCAAGCAGAGTCCAGCACCGCTGCCAACCAGCGGCTGATCTTCAATGTCTGTTTCAACTATGGCGGGCGCTGGGACATTGCCCAGGCCGCCCAGAAGCTCGCTGACCGCGGCGAGTCGATCACCGAGCAGTCGATGGACCAGGCCATGGCGCTGGCCCACGTGCCTGACCCGGACCTGCTGATCCGCACCGGCGGCGAGTTGCGCATCAGCAACTTCATGCTGTGGCAGGCGGCGTATTCCGAACTGTATTTTTCCGAACGGCTGTGGCCCGAATTTGGCGCGGCGGACCTTGATGAAGCGATTGCCGCCTACAGCGCCCGAGAACGCCGTTTTGGCCTGACTTCGGCGCAACTGGGCGAACCCAATTCCCCGTTCCCTGCCAAAAGGCTGCCGGATGCTTAAACAGCGCGTCATCACCGCCCTCGTGCTGCTCGCAGTCTTGCTGCCGGCGCTTTTCTACCCCTCGCCGGTTCCCTTTTTTGCGCTGGCCTTGCTGATGGTGGGCGCCGGCGGCTGGGAGTGGGGCCGGCTCAATGCCCTGGGGCAGACGGCTTCTCTTGGGTTGTCGGCGCTGTGCATGGGCGCATCCGCCCTGGCCTGGTATGGCGGCCTGCTTGAAAAACCGCTGCCCGTGCTTTGGGCGGTGTCGGGCGCGGCGTGGGTTCTGGCGGGCGCCTGGCTGCTGCGCGCCGGCGTTGCCGGCTGGCCGCGCATTCCCAGGGCGCTGCGCATTGCCGGCGGCCTGGTCGCGCTGTGGCTGGCCTGGCTGGCCATTGCCCGGGCCCGTGTGCTGGGCATCGAGTTCTTGCTGTCGGTGCTGGTGCTGGTCTGGGTGGCCGATGTTTTTGCCTATTTCGCCGGCCGTGCCTTGGGTGGTCGCTTCAGCCGGTCCAGACTGGCGCCGTCCATCAGCCCCGGCAAAAGCTGGGAGGGCGTCTGGGGCGGCCTGGCGGGCGTGGTGCTGCTGGCGCTGGCCTGGCTGGCTTGGGGTGGCGACTCGTTGTACCGCCAATTGAGCCAGCACCATGGCCTGGCCTTGACGCTGCTGGCGGTTGTCTTCTTGGGGGCGATGAGCGTGGTCGGCGACCTGGTGGAGTCGCTGATCAAGCGCAGCGCCGGCGTCAAGGATTCCAGCGGCCTGCTGCCGGGGCATGGCGGCGTGCTCGACCGGGTCGATGCCCTGCTGCCGGCCTTGCCGTTGGCGATGATGCTGGTTAGCCTTTAGGCATTGCGGCTGGACACCTTATTTATCTTCATGACTCAACAAAACTCCAAGCAGCGCCTCACTGTTCTGGGCTCGACCGGCTCGGTCGGCGTCAGCACGCTGGACGTGGTGGCGCGCCATCCTGAGCGTTTCGAGGTGTTTGCGCTGAGCGCTGCCACCCAGGTCGATCTCATGCTCGCCCAATGCGCGCGGTTCAGGCCGCAGTATGCGGTGATGGTCAGCGAGCCCCATGCCCGCCTTCTGGCTGAAAAAATACAGCAAAACAAGCTCCCTGTGCACGTCCTGTGGTCGTCTGATGCTCTTGAAATGATAGCGTCTGACGACCGGGTCGATGTGGTGATGGCGGCCATCGTGGGCGCTGCTGGCCTGGCGCCCTGCATAGCCGCCGCCCGGGCTGGAAAACGCCTGCTGCTGGCCAACAAGGAAGCATTGGTGGTGGGCGGCGATGTGTTCATGCAGGCCGTCGCCGCCGGCGGTGCCAGGCTGCTGCCGATCGACAGTGAGCATTCGGCCATCTTTCAGGCCCTGCCCGAGGATGCCGCC
>JACMQR010000173.1 GCA_014376885.1 Polaromonas sp. | reverse complement strand
GGGAAAATAGCATCTGGCCGTAGGACGCGGTCATCTACCCTTGGCTGTCTGCGGGGCAGCAGCTTGGGCGGGCTCGGACATGGACTCGGGCGCTTCAATGCAGACTGGCTCAGCCGTCATCTCGCGGCAAGGGTTCTGCAGCCGCATTCCAGTCTGGCCGTGCCTTCTGGGAAACCCTGGACGCAGCAGGCCTGGGAGCCGGACACCGGCTGCAGCGGCTGGCGGTGAATGCGGAAAAAATGGCTTCATCGACTTCGAACGCGCCTGGGCGCCGCAGACCCTTGCGGGAGAGAGCAATGTAACGTCCAGTGAAAAATCCTTGCAGTCGCGCCAGCCAGCGCCATTTGCTGTGACGACCGGCCCGCTGGGAGCCGATGACTGAAGGATGCCGACACCATGCTCAAACGCCTGACCCTGTTATGGACCGTGCTGCGCGGCGATGCCCGCGAGCTGTGGTTTGCGCTGCGCCATCCGGACGCACCGCGCTGGCTGAAGTGGGGCGCGGCGCTGATCGCGCTGTATTTGTTCTCGCCAGTGGACCTGATTCCCGACTTTTTGCCGTTGATCGGCATGGTCGATGACATCGTGCTGGTGCCGCTGGCAATCCGCTGGCTGCTCAAGCGACTGCCACCGGAGATCGCGCAGGCGGCAAGCCGGCGGCGCGCTGGATAAAGTACAGCCGCACCAGTGCAGCCTGCGGCCGTGCGGTCGCGCTGATGCCATAAACTGCAGGTCTACTGTCCGCTTGCGAAAGGCAAAACCAATGCTATCTGCCTGCCGTTTTCCGTACCCCCGCCTGTACAGCTGGCTGACCATGCTGCTGCTTGCCGTCGCTGGCGCACTGGCGGGCACCGCAGCACAGGCCCAGAAGGACACCGGGCGGTACAGCATGACCCGGCCCAGCGCCGACGGCATTGGAAAAAGCTACCTGGGACGCGAAATTTCAGGGGTGATGGGCTGGCAGGGCGCCGCCTGGCTTGAACGGGACGAGCGCCAGCAGGAAGAGCGCGCAGACCTGCTGCTGCGCGAGCTGGGCTTGCAGCCCGGCATGGCCGTGGCCGACATTGGCGCGGGCACTGGCTACTATGCCCGGCGCATCGCGCCCCTGGTGGGCAGCGGCAATTCAGGCGGCCTGGTGTATGCCACCGATGTGCAGCCCGAGATGATGAAGATGCTGGAGGACGGCGCCAAAAAGGCCGGGCTGACCAACATCAAACCGGTGCTGGGCGGACTGCAAAGTGTCAACCTGCCCGGTTCAAGCATTGACCTTGCCCTCATGGTCGATGTGTACCACGAGCTTGAATATCCGTTTGAAGTGCTCGACAGCCTGGTGCGCGCGCTCAAGCCGGGCGGGCGCATCGCCTTTGTCGAATACCGGCTCGAAGACCCGCGTGTGCCAATCAAACCCTTGCACAAGATGAGCGAGGCCCAGGTGCGCAAGGAAGCATC
Organism: Polaromonas sp.; assembly: GCA_014376885.1. Lineage (GTDB taxonomy): Bacteria > Pseudomonadota > Gammaproteobacteria > Burkholderiales > Burkholderiaceae_C > Polaromonas. The sequence continues at coordinate 1,053 of JACMQR010000173.1, read as the reverse complement.
GGTCCATGCCCTGGTGTGGGAGCGCACCGCCCACACGCTGCCCTGGCAGCATGTGGTGATTTTCAGGAAAAAGTAAGCTGCAGTGCTTCAGTGCGCGCTATTGAATTGATAGTTTTTTGCGCTTGTGCTTATTGCGGAGACATCGCTTTTGATCATAAAAAAAGCGCCTAAAGGCGCTTTTCAAAAGGGCAGGTTGCAATTTACTTCGCCACGACCCGCGCCATCTCCAGGCATTTGTTCGAGTAACCCCATTCGTTGTCGTACCAAGCCACGACTTTGATGAAGGTACCGTCCAGCGCAATGGAAGCGTCGGCGTCAAAGATCGAGGTCCGCGTGTCGCCGCGGAAGTCGGTCGCCACCACCTTGTCCTCGGTGTAGCCCAGAATGCCCTTGAGCGCGCCTTCGCTTTGCGCCTTCATCTCAGCGCAGATTTCCTTGAGCGTTGCTTCGCGGTTCAGCTCGCATGTCAAATCGACCACTGACACATCGGAGGTAGGCACCCGGAAGGACATGCCGGTGAGCTTTTTGTTCAGCTCGGGAATCACCACGCCGACCGCCTTGGCCGCGCCGGTGGACGAGGGAATGATGTTTTCCAGGATGCCCCGGCCGCCGCGCCAGTCCTTGTTGCTTGGGCCGTCGACGGTTTTTTGGGTCGCCGTGGTGGCATGCACCGTTGTCATCAGGCCACGCTTGATGCCCCATTTGTCGTTCAGCACCTTGGCAATGGGCGCCAGGCAATTGGTGGTGCAGCTGGCGTTGCTGATGATCGCCTGGCCGGCATAGGTGGCGTCGTTCACGCCGAAGACGAACATCGGCGTGTCGTCCTTGCTGGGCGCCGAGAAAATCACCTTCCTGGCACCGGCGGCCAGGTGCTTTTCGCCGGCGGCCTTGTCCAGGAACAGGCCGGTGGCCTCCAGCACCACATCGGCGCCGACGTCGTTCCACTTCAGGTTCAGCGGGTCGCGCTCTTGCGTCAGGCGGATACGCTTGCCGTTGACGATCAGGGTATTGCCCTCGACCGACACGTCGCCCTTGAAGCGGCCATGGACCGAG
>JACMQR010000172.1 GCA_014376885.1 Polaromonas sp. | reverse complement strand
GGGCCGCGCTTGGTCATGTCTTCCCCGGCCCGGTGGCCTGAAACGGGCCGGACCTTGGCTTTGAAAAAACTTGCGCCCACTGGCAAATGTCCAATGAAGCCGGCCACCGCCTGCCGAGCCTTTTCATCACATCGCGCCACCCGGCGCTGGCAAACCCCCAGGTTTTTGCAATGCCTCGCAGGGCATGGCTTGCCTTCTTCCGTGTTTTGACAACGCTCAGCAGCCAGCTCGCTGGCCCTCGGTCTTGAAAAATCAAAATGTAACAATTGGCTAAATGCTATGACATAAAGCCTCCGCGCATTTCGGGTGGGTTAACCATGGGCCGGCGGACAAAGGTCAATTTCGCGATGCCCGTGCGGCAGTCTTGGAAAAAGTGCGGCTTCTCGCAACATCGGTCGCCGCCAAGACCCGCGAGCGGACTGACGGAAGGCGTTTCTTCGACACATTTTTGAAACAACGCTTGGACAGGTCCGGGGGTGGGCCGCACGCATGGCCGAACCCGATCCCTGGCCCGTGATGCCCAATCGGTCCCTGCCATCGCAACGCTTGCAGAGAGACTTTTTAAAAGATATTTATTTACAACTGTTTAATTTATTAACATATACGTTTGCTTGCATCAGGTTGTGTGCTTTGGACAATCCGACGATTGTTGCAGCGCGTCTGCCGCTCTGGGTGCTGCCGCGAACGTTCAATGGCGGACCCGCCCACAACGGAGCCATGCGCATTCGCGGGAAATCCCTGATGCACCGCCGACAGGCGCCCGTTACATTGAAAGGCTTGCTACCGGGCCTTGCTGCCCGCACTGCGGGGAGTCGAGGAGACATGTAAAACAACAAAAACCAGGCATTGCACACAATTCCTGTTGAACGAAAAGCGCTGGCAATCCCGGCGCTTTTTTTCGCTTGAACAGTCTATTTTTATAAGAAAAAGTAACCAAGTCGCTTTCAGTGCCTACATTTAATGCTATAAAAAATATAGCAACAATGGGGTTTGCCGGGTGCGACAATCGCGGCCATGGAATTGCTGCTTGTTTCTCTGGCATCGCTGCTGGCCGGCTTTGTCGATGCCATCGTCGGCGGCGGCGGCCTGATTTTGGTGCCGGCCCTGTTTGCCGTCTTTCCCACCACCCACCCGGCCACGCTGTTTGGCGTCAACAAGGGCGCTTCGGTCTGGGGCACGGCGGTGGCAACCGTTCAGTACGGCCGCCGGGTCGATTTGCGCTGGTCGGCCTTGCTGCCGGCGGCCGGCGCCGGTTTTTGCGGCGCGCTGGCCGGCGCCTGGCTGGTTACGCTGATCGATCCGGGCTTTTTGCGCAAGGTCCTGCCCGGGGTGCTGCTGGCCGTGCTGGCCTACACCCTGGCGAAAAAGGACCTGGGACGCCACCACGCCCCGCGTTTTGAGGGCCGCGCCGAAACCTGGGCGGCTTGCTGCATCGGCCTGGTGCTGGGCTTTTACGATGGCTTTTTTGGTCCGGGCACCGGCAGCTTTCTGGTGTTTTTGTTTGTACGCTGGCTGGGTTATGACTTTTTGAATGCCTCGGCGTCGGCCAAGCTGGTCAACACCGCCACCAACCTGGCAGCCCTTGGCCTGTTCGCCTGGAAGGGCCATGTCTGGTGGCATTTCGCCCTGACCATGGCGGTGGCCAATGTGGCGGGCAGCCTGCTGGGCACGCGGCTGGCGCTCCGGCATGGGGCCGGTTTTGTGCGGCTGGTGTTCATTGCCGTGGTCAGCGCCCTGATCCTGAAAACCGGTTTTGACGCGTTCCTGAAATAGCCGCCCACCGCCGCGCCAAGCGCTTTGGCGAACACGGCGGCACTCTAGTTCGGCCTGGCCGCGACCGGAACGACCGGCGTGGCCGGCTTGGCAGGCGTTTTTGCTGAAACGGCTTTGGCGTTTTTGGCTGGCTTGGCCGCCGGAGCCGGCAGGCCCTTGCCAGCGGCGCTGGCCGCGCCGGCGTTGCGGCTGGCGGCCTTGGCAGTGGCCGCGTCGCCGGTCAGCAGCGCATTCATTTCCACGGCCGAGCGCGGCTTGCCGATGGGCGCGGCGGCGCGCCCGGCCTGCACCGCCAGCATGTCCTCCTCGCTCGGGTACTGGCCGAGCAAGGCATAGTCGAACACCCGCCGGGCAATCGGCGCGGCCACGCCAGCGCCCCAGCCGGCATTTTCAACAATCACCGCCAGCGCAATCGTCGGCTTGTCGGCGGGCGCGAACGCCACATACAGGGCATGGTCGCGCTGGCTTTCCTCCAGGCGCGATTTGTTGTATTTTTCCTTCTGGCCCATGCTGACCGCCTGGGCCGTGCCGGTTTTGCCGCCGGACAAATACTGGGCGCCGGCAAACACCTTGGTCGAGGTGCCGGCCTGCGTCACCCCGACCAGCGCCTTGCGGATGACGGCCACCTGCTCTGGCTGGTAGCCCAGGTCGACCGCCGGTTCGGCGGGCACCGGGTGCAGGGCGCGGGTCAGCGGGTCCTGGGTGCTGATGACCAGCCGGGGCTTGTGCTTGACGCCGTTGTTGGCCAGCACGGCGGTGGCCTGGGCGAGCTGCAGCATGGTGAAGCTGTTGTAGCCCTGGCCGATGCCCAGCGAGATGGTTTCGCCGGCAAACCATTTTTGCTGCTCGGGCCGCTTGAAGTAGCCGCGTTTCCAGGCTTGGTTGGGCAGCACGCCGCGCACCTCGCCATTGATGTCGATGCCGGTGGCCTGGCCAAAGCCCAAGGGCTTCATGAAGTCATGGATGCTTTCCACGCCAAGTTCATTGGCCAGCGTGTAGAAATACACATTGCTCGACTCGACGATGGCGCGGTTCATGTCCATGGCGCCGCCGCGCTCGTTTTCCGGGCTGCCGAAGCGGTGGCCGCCGAACATGTAAAAACCCGGGTCGTTGATGATTGCCGTGGCCGAGCGCTTGCCGGTTTGCAGCGCAGCCATGGCCATGAAGGGCTTGTAGGTCGAGCCCGGCGGGTAGGTGCCGCGCAGCGCCCGGTTGAGCAGCGGCTTGTCGGGCGACTCGTTGAGCGCCTGCCAGCTTTCCTGGTCGATGCCATCGACAAACAGGTTCGGATCAAACGACGGCTTGCTGACGAAGGCCAGCACCTCGCCGTTTCTCGGGTCCAGCGCCACCAGGGCGCCGCGCCGCGTGCCGAACATGTCCTCGACGAGTTTTTGCAGGCCGATGTCCAGCGACAGCATCACCGTGTTGCCCGGCGTGGCCGGGCTGCTGGCCAGCCGGCGCAGGGCGCGCCCGCCGGCCGAGGTTTCCATCTGCTCGACGCCGGTCTGGCCATGGAGCTGGCGCTCGAAGCTCTGCTCGACGCCGAGCTTGCCGATGTAGTCGGTGCCGCGGTAGTTGCCCTCTTCGTCGCGCTCTTCGATGGCGTCTTTTTCGGCCTGGTTGATGCGGCCGATATAGCCCACCACATGGCTGCCGAGCTCGCCGAACGGGTAGCTGCGAAACAGCCGGGCCTTGATGTCCACACCCGGGAAACTAAAGCGCCGGGCGGCAAAACGGGCCACCTCGGCATCGCTCAGGCGGGTGCGCAGCGGAATCGACTCGAAACTTTTCGACTCCTCACGCAGGCGCTTGAAACGCCGCTTGTCCCGGGGCTGGATGTCGACCAGCTGCTCAAGCGCGGCAATCGTCTCGTCCAGATTGTCGACCTTGGACGGCGTGATCTCCAGGGTGTAGGCCGAGTAGTTCGAGGCCAGAACGACGCCGTTGCGGTCCAGGATGAGGCCGCGGTTCGGCACGATCGGCACAATCGCCGTGCGGTTGCTTTCAGCCTGCGCGCCCAGGTCGGCATGGCGGTAGACCTGCAGGTACACCAGGCGCGCGGCCAGCAGCGCAAAGCACAGGAACACCACCAGGCCGGCCACCAGCACCCGCAGGCGAAACCGCGACAGGTCGACTTCAACGTTTCGGAGTTCGGTCATGGCTGCTTAAGACCTGGCCTGCAAGGAAAAGTGCCCGGGATTGCCGCAACACCGCAGCAGCGATGTGAGGCGGCAACGGGCCATACAAGCTCGGAACGGCAGCGGTTTCGGTTCCAAGCCAGCAGGGGCCGCGGGACTGGCTTTGCCAGACCGCAGGCGCAGCGGCCCCCCGGGGGGGGCAGGAAGCCACACGCAGTGGGCGACCGTGGGGGCTGAATCTCTAGAGCGGTCTGTTTTCATCGGGGTCGGGTGATCGCAGCTGGGGAGCGAGCAGCAGCACGCTGGCCAGCGGCCACAGCAGCGCCTCGGCCAGGGGCGCCAGCAGCACGATCCAGCCGGGGAAGATTCCGCCGCCCAGCAGCCGCAGGACAAGCTCGGCCGCATGCGCCGCCGCGAACAAAGGCAGCACCTGCAGCGCTTGCAGCGGCACCTTGAACCAAAGCAGCCGGCGCTGGATCAGGGCAGCGAAAAAACTCAGCGCCGTGTAGGAAAAGGCATGCTGCCCGAGCAGCGCCGTCTGGTGTACGTCCATGGCCAGGCCAAACATGAAGGCCATGCCGATGCCGACCCGCTGCGGCTGGTGAACGCTCCAGAACACCAGCACCAGCGCCAGGAAATCCGGCATCCAGGGCACCCGGCCAAGCGGCAGCATGTTGCACAGCAGGGCCGCCAGCAGGGAGCCCCAGATGAACACCGGGCTGGCGGGCAGCAGCAGCTGCTGGCCGGAGCGCATGATCATCGGGCGGCGCCCCGCTTGGCAGGCGCCGCCGGCAGGCGCAGCGCCAGGTCGGCGGTCGCCGGCTTGACGACAATCACATGCCGCGCCCCCAGGGTCAGCGCCTGCGGGACGCAGTAGATTTTCGAGAATGCCGACTCGGCCCGGTGCTCGACCCGGCTGACCCGGGCCACCGGCAGACCGGGCGGGTAGACGCCGTCAACGCCGCTGGTGGTGAGCAGGTCGCCCTCCTGCACATCGGCATTGCTGCCCATGAAGCGCAGTTCCATGCCGCTGCCGCCCGCGCCGGCGTCGCCATAGGCCACGCTGCGCGCGCCGGTGCGCACATTGAGCACCGGAATGGCCAGGTCCCGGTCGACCACCAGCGTGACCTCGCTGACCAGCGGGTGCACCCGCGTCACCTGCCCGAGCACGCCGGACTCGTCGAGCACCGGCGAGCCCAGGTCCACCTGGTGGGCCTGTCCCCGGTCGATGATGACCTTGCGCGAATAGGGATCGGCCGCGTCGTACAGCACTTCGGCCGCCATCACCGGCACGGCCAGCTGCTCCTTGAGCGCCAGCAGCCGGCGCAGGCGGTTGTTTTCCTGGGCCAGCTGCTCGACCTGGCCGGCGCGCAGCGACTGCAGCGCCAGGCGTTCCCGGGCCTGGACGCTTTCGGTCTGGGCCTGGTCCAGGCGGGTGAAATAGTCGCTGCCGCCGCGCACCGCATGGACCGGCTGCAACGCCAGCCACTGCACCGGATACAGGGCCGTGGCAATGGCCGCGCGGATCGGCTGGGTGACGTTGAATCTGGCGTCGGCCACCATCAAAAACAGCGACAGCGCGCCAAAAAACACCAGCTTGGAAACCACCGAGGGTCCCTGGTTGAAAAAGGGCGGCAGCGACCTGTCAAGCGTTCCTAAAGCCATGGTGCAGTGTCAAGCCGGTCAGAGCGCAGGCAGCAGGCGCACGGGAAGAAGGCTGCCAGGTCAGTCGCGGGGTGGGCCGGGTAGAGTCGACAGCCTACTCGGTGGTGAAAATCGAGCCCATGCGGTCCATGCGCTCCAGGGCAATGCCGCAGCCGCGCACCACGCAGGTCAGCGGGTCTTCGGCGACCAGTACCGGCAGGCCGGTTTCCTCGGCCAGCAGGCGGTCCAGGTCGCGCAAGAGCGCGCCGCCGCCGGTCAGCATCATGCCGCGGTCGGAAATGTCGGCGCCGAGTTCGGGCGGCGTTTGCTCCAGCGCGTTTTTCACGGCCGAGACGATCTGGTTGAGCGGGTCGGTCAGGGCTTCAAGAATTTCGTTGCTCGAAATCGTGAAGCTGCGCGGCACGCCTTCGGACAGGTTGCGACCCTTGACTTCCATTTCCTTGACTTCCGAGCCCGGAAAGGCCGAGCCGATGCTTTTCTTGATGTTTTCAGCCGTCGGCTCGCCGATCAGCATGCCGTAGTTGCGCCGGATGTAGTTGATGATGGCTTCGTCGAAGCGGTCGCCGCCGACGCGCACGCTGCCCTTGTAGACCATGCCGCCGAGCGAGATCACGCCGACTTCGGTGGTGCCGCCGCCGATATCGACGACCATCGAGCCGCTGGCCTCGGACACCGGCAGGCCGGCGCCCAGGGCGGCGGCCATGGGTTCTTCGATCAGGTAGACGGCCGCGGCGCCGGCAGCTTCGGCGGCGTCCTTGATGGCGCGGCGCTCGACCTGGGTCGAGCCGCAGGGCACGCAGATGATGATGCGCGGGCTGGGCGTGAGCAGGCGGCGCGGATGCACCATCTTGATGAACTGCTTGATCATCTGCTCGGTGATGACGAAGTCGGCAATCACCCCGTCCTTCATCGGGCGAATCGCCTCGATGTTGCCGGGCACCTTGCCGAGCATGGCCTTGGCTTCGCGTCCGACGGCCTGGATCACCTTTTTGCCGTGCGGGCCGCCTTCGTGGCGAATGGCAACGACCGATGGCTCGTCCAGCACAATGCCTTTGTTGCGCGCAAAAATCAAGGTGTTGGCAGTGCCCAGGTCAATCGCCAGGTCGGTGGAAAAATACCGGCGGTATGCTTCAAACATAGTCAAAAAATCCAGTTGTGGCATGGACACGCTTCGTTGCCGCATTGCCTTTTATTGTTGTGTCAGGTAATGAGAGAAGGCGTAGGGGGCAAAGCGGGCTGGCAGCGCCTGGGAAGCGCCCAAAGGGCACCTTGGGTTCGATGTCATGCCAAAGGCGGGATAATAACGCATCCCCGTGAAACCACCGCCTTGAGGTGCCCGTTTTTTAGGCGTTACGCCTGGTTTCAAAAGCGCTTGCCGCGCCATTTTCTGGCGGGTTTTTCTCCTTCGTTCGCACACTCCACAGATCCTATGGCCTTGACTGTTAAAGACATTGAACGGGTCGCCCACCTGGCACGACTCGAACTCCGACCCGACGAAACCGCGCGCACCCTGCGCCAGCTGAGCGGGTTTTTCACCCTGGTCGAGCAGATGCAGGCGGTCAACACCGACGGCGTGGAACCGCTGGCGCATCCGGCAGCGGTGCTGGGCGAGGTCGCCCTGCGCCTGCGCGAGGACATCGCCAGCGAGCCCGACCAGCGGGACGCCAGCCAGGCCAGCGCGCCGGCCGTCGAGCGCGGCCTGTTCCTGGTGCCGAAGGTGATCGAATGAGCGCCATTGCCTTGAACCCTGCGCTGCACGACCTCGGCGTCGCTCAGCTGGCCGCCAAACTGGCCGCCGGCGAGGTCTCCAGCGTCGAGGTCACCCAGCATTTCCTGAGCCGCATCGGGCAGCACGCCGGCCTGGGCGCCTTCCTGACCACCAACGCCGACGTGTCGCTGGCGCAAGCCCGGGCGGCCGACGCGCGCCTGGCTCTGGGGGAGCGCACGCCGCTGCTGGGCGTGCCGCTGGCGCACAAGGACGTGTTCGTCACCCGCGATTTCCCGACCACCGCCGGCTCGAAGATGCTGGAGCACTACCGCAGCCCGTTCGATGCGAGCGTCGTCAGCCGGCTCGGCGTCGGGCCGGGCGGCGCCGGCATGGTCACGCTGGGCAAGCTCAACTGCGACGAGTTCGCCATGGGTTCGGGCAACGAGAACAGCGCCTACCAAAAAGTGCTCAACCCCTGGGACGTGAGCCGCGTGCCCGGCGGCTCGTCGGGCGGCTCGGCAGCGGCCGTGGCCGCGCGCCTGGTGCCGGCCGCCACCGGCACCGACACCGGCGGCTCGATCCGCCAGCCGGCGTCGCTCACCGGCATCACCGGCATCAAGCCGACCTATGGCCGCTGCTCGCGCTACGGCATGGTGGCGTTTGCCTCCAGCCTGGACCAGGCCGGCCCGATGGCGCGCAGCGCCCTCGACTGCGCGCTGCTGCTGTCCGCGATGGCGGGACCCGACCTGGACCGCGATTCGACCTCGCTGGATTTGCCCGCATTAGATTACGCTACTGATTTAATAGCTGCCAATACAGATGGGACAAGCGCAAACCCGCTAAAAAGCTTAAAAGGCCTGCGGATTGGCCTGCCGACGCAGTTTTTTGGCGCCGGTTGCGCGCCCGACGTGCTGGCGGCTGTGCGCAGCGCTTTGGCCGAGTTTGAAAAGCTCGGCGCCACGCTCGTCGATGTCAGCCTGCCGCTGACCGAGTTGTCGATTCCGGTGTACTACGTCATCGCCCCGGCCGAGGCCAGCAGCAATTTGAGCCGCTTCGACGGCGTGCGCTATGGCCACCGGGCGGCGCACTACGGCGACCTGAACGACATGTACAAGAAGTCGCGCAGCGAAGGCTTTGGCGACGAGGCCACACGGCGCATCATGATCGGCACCTATGTGCTGAGCCACGGCTACTACGACGCCTATTATTTGAAAGCGCAAAAGATCCGCCGCCTGATCGCCCAGGACTTCCAGACCGCTTTCACGCAATGCGACGTGATCGCCGGGCCAGTGTCGCCGACGGTGGCCTGGAAGATCGGCGAAAAGGGCGACGACCCGGTCGCCAGCTACCTGGCCGACATCTACACCCTGTCGTCCAGCCTGGCCGGCCTGCCGGGCATGAGCATTCCGGCCGGCTTTGGCGCGGGCGGCATGCCGGTCGGCCTGCAGCTGATCGGCAACTATTTCCAGGAAGCGCAGCTGCTGGGCGCGGCCCACCGGTTCCAACTGGCGACCGACTGGCACCAGCGCGCGCCCGCGGGTTTTTGAGCCGCGGCGGCGCGCCTTTTCTTCACAGACTGTTCACACCCACCCCATGCGTTCCACACCTTCCTTATTGGTGCAGGGCTACGAAGTCGTCATCGGCTTTGAAACCCACACCCAGCTGACGACCCAGTCGAAAATCTTCAGCCGCGCCTCGACCGCGTTCGGCGCCGAGCCGAACACCCAGGCGTCAAGCGTGGACTTCGCCCTGCCCGGCGCGCTGCCGGTGATGAACCGGGGCGCAGTGCAGCGGGCGATTGAATTCGGCCTGGCGGTCAATGCCCACATCGCCGAGCAAAGCGTGTTTGCCCGCAAGAACTACTTCTACCCCGACCTGCCCAAGGGCTACCAGATCAGCCAGTTCGAGATTCCGGTGGTCCAGGGCGGCGTGGTCGAGTTTTTCCTGGACAGCGAGAAAAAATCGGTGCGCCTGGTGCGTGCCCATCTGGAAGAAGACGCCGGCAAGTCGCTGCATGAGGACTTCATCGGCATGAGCGGCATCGACCTGAACCGCGCCGGCACGCCGCTGCTGGAAATCGTCACCGAGCCGGACATGCGCTCGACCGCCGAGGCAGTGGCCTATGCCAAGGAGCTGCACAAGATCGTCACCTGGATCGGCATTTGCGACGGCAACATGCAAGAAGGCAGTTTCAGGTGCGATGCCAACGTGTCGGTCAGGAAGCCCGGTGCGCCCCTGGGCACGCGCCGCGAGATCAAGAACCTCAACAGCTTCAAGTTCATGCAGCAGGCGATGGACTACGAGGTGCGCTGGCAGATCGGGCAGATCGAGGACGGCCATGCCATCCAGCAGGCGACCGTTCTGTTCGACCCGGACACCGGCGAGACGCGCGCGATGCGCAGCAAGGAAGACGCGGCGGATTACCGTTATGTTCCAGACCCGGATCTGCCGCCACTGGTGATTGGGCGAGACTGGGTTGAAAAAACCCGCTCGGAGATGGGCGAGTTGCCGCGCGTGATGGCGGCG
>JACMQR010000171.1 GCA_014376885.1 Polaromonas sp. | reverse complement strand
CTGACCAAGGGCATCATCATTGCCGACACCAAGTTCGAGTTCGGCCTGGACGAGCACGGCACGCTCACGCTGATGGACGAGGTCTTGACGCCCGACTCGTCGCGCTACTGGCCGGTCGAGGGCTACCAGGCCGCCTTTGCCGCCGGGCAGAACCCGCCGAGCTACGACAAGCAGTTCGTGCGCGACTGGCTCGAAGCCGTGCGCCTGAACGGCAAGCCCTGGGACAAGACGCCGCCGTCGCCGCACCTGCCGCCCGACGTGATTGCCAAGACCGCTGCCAAGTACCAGGAGGCGATGGCGCGGCTGACGGCTTGAAAGGTTGGCCCCCCCCTTGTTTCGGCTCATTCCGTGTCGCCTGAGCCCCCTCCAGGGGGGCAATACCTGCGGCCCGGCAAGGCCGGCTCCGCGGTGTTCCTTGGTGAAAACGTCAGCTCAGCACCACGCTGCTCAAGCGCCGCCGGTAGCTGGCCACGGCCTTGTCTTCCGGCGGAATCTGGCCGTCGGCCACCTTGGGCTTGGGCGCCTCCATGATGTCCAGAACGGCGATGTAGGTCTTGCGCGCCAGGCCGTCTTGCCATGCCTTGTCGCGCATCAGGATTTCCAGCAGTTCGTCCAGCGCATCGGTCCAGCGCTGGCTGGCCATCAGCCTTCTGGCCTGGTCGAATCGGGCGTCGAAGTCGCGCTTGTTGACGGCTATTTTTGAATCAAAACCGGCTTGTGCGCTTGCTGCATCTGCTTGAGCAGCTACAAAATCAAGAGCATCCATCCAGCGCTTGAGCGAATCGAAGCGGCGCACCGTGCCGGTCTGGGCAATCACCGGCGCAAACGCCACCTTGGCGTCGTCCTCGCGGCCCAGACCCAGGAGGTGCCGGATGTAGTCAAAGCGGGCATTGTCATCGGCCGGATTGGCGGCGACCGCCTGCTGCAGCCTTTCCAGCACCGCCTCGGGGCTGGCGTCGGCCGGCGGTTCGTCCTCGGGCGGCATTTCTGGCGGCGCGGGCGGCAGGTGCTTGTCGAGGAATTCCTTGATTTTGCCTTCGGGAAGGGCGCCGGTAAAACCATCGACCGGCTGGCCGTTCATGAGCAAAATGCAGGTCGGCACGCTGCGGATGCCGAAGGCCTCGCCAAGCTGCTGCTCCTGGTCAGAGTCGATCTTGACCAGCCTGAAGCGCCCGGCATAGGCCGCCTCGACCTTTTCCAGCAGCGGGCCGAGCGACTTGCACGGACCGCACCACGGCGCCCAGAAATCAATCAGCACGGGCGTGGTCATGGAAGCGGCAATCACTTCCTCCTGAAAATTGGCAATGGTGACGTCGATCATGGTGGGCAGCAAATAAGGGTGGACAAAAAAGATTCAAGCGGTGGACGCGGCGGGCGCAGGCGGCGGGCGCTTTCGCGGCAGGCTATGACGATAGCACGCAGCCCGGACGGCGAGCGGCGCGCCATGCGGGCGGCATCAGCCTCTAAAATCCTTGTCTAGCCGCACAGCGCCCCTCCCCACACCAGGAACCGATCTCCCCTATGACAACAACCAACAATCCGACCGCCCCAGTGGTGGGCGTGGTGATGGGCTCCAGCAGCGACTGGGACACGATGCAGCATGCGGTGCAGATTTTGCAGCAGTTCGGTGTTGCGCACGACGCCCGCGTGGTGTCGGCGCACCGCATGCCCGACGAGCTGTTTGCCTATGCCGAGCAGGCCGCCGACCGGGGCCTGCAGGCGATCATTGCCGGCGCGGGCGGCGCGGCGCATCTGCCAGGCATGCTGGCGGCCAAGACCTGCGTGCCGGTGCTCGGCGTGCCGGTGGCCAGCCGGCACCTGCAGGGCGTCGATTCGCTGCACAGCATCGTGCAGATGCCCCGGGGCATTCCGGTGGCCACGTTCGCCATCGGCCACGCCGGCGCGGCCAATGCGGCGCTGTTTGCCGTGGCCATGCTGGCCCTGCACGACCCGGCGCTGGCCGACAAGCTGCAGGCGTTTCGCGCCGAGCAGACCGCCGTCGCCCGCGCCATGACGCTGCCCCCGGCATGAGCGCCCGCGTCAACCTGCCCCTGCTTCCCGGCACGCTGGACGCCGCCGGCCGGCCGGCCACGCTGGGCGTGATGGGCGGCGGCCAGTTGGGCCGCATGTTCGTGCATGCCGCGCAGCGCCTGGGCTACTTCACCGCCGTGCTCGACCCGGACCCGCACAGTCCGGCCGGGCGGGTCAGCCACCACCACATCCAGACCGGTTACGGCGACGCCGACGGCCTGGGCCGGCTGGCCGGGCTTTGCGCGGCGATCACCACCGAATTCGAAAACGTACCGGCCAGCGCCCTGCAGACCCTGTCGGGCTGCTGCCCGGTCGCGCCCGGTGCTGCCGCCGTGGCGATTGCCCAGGACCGCATCGAAGAAAAAGCGCATTTCACCGCCAGCGCCGCCCAATCGGGCGTGACCTGCGCGCCCTATGCGGTGCTCGAAACGCCCGGGCAGCTCCAGGCGGTGCCGGCCGACCTGCTGCCCGGCATCTTGAAAACCGCGCGCCTGGGCTATGACGGCAAGGGCCAGGTGCGTGTCCAGGACCGGGCCGAACTGGCCGCGGCCTGGGCCGGGCTGGGGCAGGTGGCCTGCGTGCTGGAAAAGCTGCTGCCGCTCAAAGCCGAATACTCGGTGATCGTGGCGCGCGGCTGGGACGGCCGCAGTGTGGCGTTTGCGCCGCAGCGCAACGTGCATGTGGACGGCATCTTGGCGGTGACCGAGGTTTATGAAGGAAATATACCGGTTGTGCTTGCCGCACGGTCGCTGGCAGCTACCAAAGCGATAGCAGACCATATCGGCTATGTCGGCGTGCTGTGCATTGAGTTCTTCGTGATTGACGACGGCAGCGCGGGCGGCGCGCTGGTCGTCAACGAAATGGCGCCGCGCCCGCACAACAGCGGCCACTACACGCTGGACGCCTGCGATGTGTCGCAGTTCGACCTGCAGGTCCATGCCCTGGCCGGCTTGCCCCTGCCCGCGCCGCGCCAGCATTCACCGGCCATCATGCTCAATTTGCTCGGGGACAGCTGGTTTGATGCGGCCGGCCAGGCGCGCTCGCCCGACTGGCAGGCGGTGCTGGCCCTGCCCGGCGCGCACCTGCACCTGTATGGCAAGCTGGAGGCGCGGCCGGGCCGCAAGATGGGCCACCTGACGCTCACCGGCGCTGACGTGGCTGGCGTCAAGGCCGCGGCGCGGCGTGCGGCCGAGATCCTGGGCCTGCCCGGGCTGGAGAGCGCCTGATGGTTCTGCCCGGCACCGACCCGCAGGCGATTGGCCAGGCGGCTGGACGCATCCGGGCCGGCGCTCTGGTCGGCTTTCCGACCGAAACCGTCTATGGCCTGGGCGCCGATGCGGCCAGCGACGCCGCCGTGGCCGGCATTTTTGCGGCCAAGGGCCGGCCGGCCAACCATCCGCTGATCGTGCATGTCGCCGGCGCGGCGCAGGTCAGCGACTTTGCCGCCAGCGTGCCGCCGTTTGCCGGGCGATTGATGCAGGCGTTCTGGCCCGGCCCGCTGACCGTGATCCTGCCGCGCCGGGGCGGCATCGCGCTGGCCGCCGCCGGTGGCCAGGACTCGGTCGGCCTGCGCTGCCCGGCGCATCCGGTGGCGCTGGCGTTTTTAAGGGCCTGCCTGGCATTGGGCGTCAGCGGCGTGGCCGGGCCGAGCGCCAACCGCTTTGGCCGCGTCAGCCCGACCACGGCGGCGCATGTGGCCGGGGAGTTTGGCGGCGACCTGCTGGTGCTCGACGGCGGGCCGTGCGCGGTCGGCATCGAGTCGAGCATCGTTGACTGCACCCGCGGCCGGCCGGTGCTGCTGCGCCCGGGCGTGCTGACGCGCGCGCAACTGGAAGCGGCCTGCGGCGAGCCGCTGCTGGACCAGGACGATGCGCGGGCCGCCGGCAGCGCGCCGCGCGCCTCCGGCACGCTGGCGTCGCATTACGCGCCCGATGCCACGGTGCGGCTGATGGATGCGGCGGCCCTGCAGGCCGCGCTCGATCTGCTGGGCGGCGATGCGGCGCCGCTGGCGGTCTATGCCCGCAGCCGGCTGCGGATCAGGTCGGCCGGGGTGCTGCAGCGCCGCATGCCGGACGATGCGCTGGCCACCGCGCAGCAGCTGTTTGCCGTGCTGCGCGACTTCGACGCCCAGGGCGCCCGGCTGATCTGGATCGAGACGCCGCCGGCCACCGGCGACTGGGACGGCGTGCGCGACCGGCTGGGGCGGGCTGCGGCGGAGTGAGTTGCCGAAAGCCGTGGGTCGCCCGGGCAGCTGCGTCGCGGGATGGCCAAACCGGCTGCGCTTGACTGGCAGCAGGTGTCCAACCTGCCCCACTGCCGGTGCGCGGTCAATGGGCAATAGGCAATAGGCAATAGGCCCAATCTTGGGCGCCAGTTCAGGCCACCATCCGAATGGCCGCAGC
Organism: Polaromonas sp.; assembly: GCA_014376885.1. Lineage (GTDB taxonomy): Bacteria > Pseudomonadota > Gammaproteobacteria > Burkholderiales > Burkholderiaceae_C > Polaromonas. The sequence goes on along the minus strand of JACMQR010000171.1, from coordinate 4,578 downwards.
CGCCTGCTGCTGGCCGTCCGTCCAGCCGCCCTGATCGCATGCAAAAAATGGGAACGGTGGGCGCAAGGGCGTGACCCTGCGGGGTGCCGCAGGGCCGGCAACGCTCGGCCGTGCCCAATGGTTGTACCCGCCGGCAAGAGCACTCCGAGCGGGCCTGGGTTGGGGGAAACCAGCCCACCACTCGCCAACTGCCGGGCAACCAGCCCCTGCGGGCCAAGCTTCAGGCTCATGCATAATCGTTTTGCCGCCCTGCCGCCCTGCCTGCCGAGTCAATGGGCGCCCAGAGCCTGGACCATTGCCATTCCAAAAGACATCATCCCGTCGCAAAAATCGCCTTTGAAAATGGTCTTGCACAGCACCTCGCGGTTGCAGCGGGTCTGGCTGGCCCTGGCCTTGGCGACCCCCTTGCTGCTGCTGCTGTGGTTTTGCTGGCACCAGCGCGTCCAGGTGCTGCAAGAAGCTGACCGCGCTGCCGTCCGCTCAGTCGATGCACTGGTGCAGCATGCGGCCAACATGCTCGATGTCCACCTGCTTGTCCTGCGGCAGCTGGACGATTTAACGCAGGGAAAAACCGGCAGCCAGATCATCGCCGACGCCCGGCTCAGCCAAAGCGTTGCCAGCTTGACGCGCGAATTTCCCCAGGTCTCGGTGGTCGGGGTGGCAGATGCGAACGGCCGCATCTGGCTCAACAGCGTCAGCGGCGCGACGGCCGGCGCGTCCGTTGCCGACCGCGACTACTTTTTGGCGCACAAAAACCGCAGCTCCCAAAGCCTGTACATCAGCGAAGCCTTCACCGGCCGCCTGAACGGCGTGCGCCAGTTCAGCATCAGCTTGCGCCGTTTCACGGCCTCGGGCGGCTTTGACGGGATTATTTTTGCGACCGTTCCGCTCAAGCATTTCACCCAGTTCTGGGAAAACTTCACGCCCTCGGCAAGCCATCAGATTGCGCTGGTAAGAGGCGACGGTGCGCTGATCGCGCGCTACCCTTTGCTAAATTCGCCGGCCTACCTGAGTCCGCTCGACCCGTTCATGGGCAGGCTGCGGCAGTCCCCGCGCGGCCTGTACACCGCGCTGTCGCAGGGCGACGGCATTGAGCGCCTCAATGCCTACAGCCAGATCAGGAGTTATCCGCTCTACATGGGCTTGAGCGTCGAGACCGCGTCCGTGCTGCGCCCGTGGTGGCGTGAAAGCCTGCGGGCGTCTGGCATGGCGGCTTTTTCAGCGCTCCTGCTGGCCGCGCTGTGGCTGGCGGTGGTGCGGCAGCTGCACGAACAGCGGCTTGCCATTGCGCGCTGGCAGGCGATTGCCCAAGACCTCAGGCTTGAAGTGGGGCGGCGTGAAGATGCCGAGGAGGCCTTGCGGCAAAGCCAGAAAATGGAAGCCGTCGGGCAACTCGCCGGCGGCATTGCGCATGACTTCAACAACCTGCTGGCCGGTCTGGTCGGCAACCTGCAGCTCATGCAGCGCCGGCTTGACCAGGGGCTGGTCAAGGACTTGCCCCGGTATGCGGCAGCGGCCCTGTCCATCACCAGCAAGGCCGCGGCGATGACCCAGCGGCTGCTGGCGTTTTCCCGGCGGCAGACGCTGGCACCCGTGCCGCTGGACGTGAAGGAACAAATCCAGGCCATGCATGAGCTGATCACGCGCACCGTGGGCCCCTCGATCCGCGTGCGCACGGTGTTTGCGCCCGGCCCGTGCCAGACCTTGTGCGACCCGAACCAGTTCGACAGCGCCTTGCTCAATCTGGCGGTCAATGCGCGTGATGCCATGCCGGGCGGCGGCGAGCTGACGATTGGCGCGGCGCAAACGCAGCTGACGGCTGCCCAGGCAGCCAGCCTGCAACTGCCTGCCGGCCTGGCCTGGGTGGTGGTGAGCGTTCAGGACAGCGGCGCCGGCATGACAGCGGAAATCATGGAACGCGCCTTCGAGCCGTTTTTCACCACCAAGCCTTCGGGCCAGGGAACCGGCCTGGGCTTGTCGATGGTCTACGGCTTTGTCACCCAGTCGGGTGGCCGGGTAAAGATCAGCTCCCAGCCGGGCGTGGGCACTGACATAGCGATCTACCTGCCGGTCTACGAGGGCGAAATGCCTTCGGCCGCTGCCGTGTTGAAGGTTTCTGACACGCGCCAGTCCAAGGATGAAATTTGCATCCTGCTGGTGGATGACGAGCTGATGGTGCGCGAAACCCTGGCAGAGCTGCTGGCAGAGCTCGGCTACCGGGTCATGCAGGCGAGCGACGGCGCCCAGGGCCTGGAGGTCTTGCAGTCCACCCGGCGGGTTGATCTGCTGATCAGCGATGTCGGCTTGCCGGGCCACATGAATGGCCGGCAGCTGGTCGATGCGGGACGACAGCTGCGCCCCGGGCTCAAGGTGCTGTTCATCACCGGCTATGCCGACAGTGCGGCGGGCGCAGGGGGCCTGACCGGGCAGGACATGCAGGTCATGATCAAGCCGTTCGGACTCGATGAGTTTGAGCGCAAGGTGTCGGACATGACAGCGGCGCTGGTTTGAGCTCTTTTAGCCATCGGCGGCCCGGCGCTATTTTTTGGGTGACAGCGTCCTGCATCGCCATGGCCGGCGGGCTGGTCGGGCGCGCCAAAAATGCGCCCGCTGCTTCAGGCTCGGGGTGGGTCAACCCGCAAGGACGCGGTTCGTGTCCAATATGGCGATGCAGCCCACCGACATCACCACCGACCGCACCAACGACCGCCTGACCGAGCTGGAGATCAAGGCCAGCTTCAGCGAAGACCTGCTTGAGCAGCTCAACCAAGTCATCATCCGCCAGCAGCGCCAGCTCGACGCGCTGGCGCGCGAGCTCGAGCGGCTGCGCCAGCAGTTGCCCGAAACGGGCAGCGGCGGCTTCAGCCGGGCCGGCGACGAGCTGCCGCCGCATTACTGAGCGCCCGGCTGGCCTTCAGATCCTGATTTAATGACAAAAAAGGCGTTATACGCAATATGAACGGGTATTTATAGCTATTAAAAAAATAGTGAAGTGGCCCGGTCCCGAAGCTTGGGTGTAAAAAATGGAAACATCCATATACCATCCACTTGGATGTTTTTAAGATAAGGCCATGCCACCCAGAACCGCTCACACCGCCCACGCCGCTGCCAAACCGGCCGACGAAAAAATCACCATCAACCTGGGCTATGTCGACCTGGGCCAGATCGACCTCCTGGTGCAGGAAGGCTTTTACGCCAACCGCACCGACCTGATCCGCACCGCCATCCGCAACCAGCTGGCGCTGCATGCCGAGGTGGTCAGGCAGGTGGTGGCGCGCAAGACGCTGGTGCTGGGCATCCAGCATTTTTCTGCCGCCGACCTGCGCGCCGTGCAGGCCTCGGGCGAAGCCTTGCAGATTCGTGTGCTGGGCCTGGCGACCATTGCGCTCGATGTCACCCCCGAGCTGGCGCTGGCCGCCATCGACTCGGTGGTGGTGCTGGGTGCGCTGCATGCCAGCCCGGCCGTCAAGGCAGCGCTTTTTGGCCGCATCCGCTGAATTTTCAACCGGTTCACCCTCAAGGAAACACCATGAACGCCACCTTCCAACGCCTGATCTCCGAAGCCACCCGCCTGGCGCACGAGGCCAAGGCGCAAGCCCTGGCCGCTGGCGGCAAAAATGCAGCCCCGCCGATCGCCAGCCCGGCATTCCAGAATTCGATGGCCGAGGCTGCGCGCCTGATGCAGGGCGGCAACCTGCAGGCCGCCACCGCCGCCATCCAGGCCGCGCTGGGCGGCGCGGCGCTGCCGGCCAGCGCCGACGACCCCAATGTCGTCGACGTCGAAGCGCATGAAATCGGCCGCGCCGCGCCGGCGCAGAAATCCCCGGGGGCAAGCGTCAAGCCCGGCCCCACCGGCCAGTTCGTCAGCGGCAGCCACACCGAAGGCGCGGCCGGCAGCCGCGACTACAAGCTGTTCATTCCGCCGGCGTCCTTCACCGAGCCGCTGCCCCTGGTGGTGATGCTGCACGGCTGCACGCAAAATCCGGACGATTTTGCCGCCGGCACGGGCATGAACGAAGCGGCCGTGAAGCGCGGTTTTTATGTGCTCTATCCGGCGCAGACCGCGCATGCCAATTCGTCCGGCTGCTGGAACTGGTTCAAGCACCACCACCAAAAACGCGGCCGTGGCGAGCCGGCGCTGCTGGCCGGCATGACGCGTGACATCATGAAACGCTACAACATCGACCCGCAGCGCGTCTATGTGGCGGGCCTGTCGGCCGGCGGCGCGATGGCGGCGATTCTGGGCGACGCCTACCCCGACCTGTTCGCCGCCGTCGGCGTGCATTCGGGCCTGGCGACCGGCGCGGCGAGCAATGTGCAAACCGCGCTGGGCGTGATGCAGACCGGCGCTGCCGCGCTGCCTGCGCGCGCCAAGGCCAGTCCGCCAACCATCGTCTTTCATGGCGACCAGGATGCGACTGTCAATCCGGTCAACGGCGAGCAGGTGCTGGCGGCCAGCGCCGGGGCCAGCCAGGCCGAGACGACACGCGCCCAAAGCGCCAACGGGCGCGACTACACCCGGCGTGTCTACAAGGAAGCGGGCGGCCGCGTGCTGGCCGAGCACTGGGCGGTGCATGG
>JACMQR010000023.1 GCA_014376885.1 Polaromonas sp. | reverse complement strand
TTCTCGCGCAAAATCTGCTTGATCTCGTAGAAGCGGGTGGTCGGGCTGCCGGCCTTCACGCGAATCCAGTCAGGCTTTTTTAGCACCTCGCCGCGCTCGACCTTGACCGGAATGCGCGACAGCTTGGCCGCCGCCTTCTGCTTGGCCAGCGGGTTGTAGTTTTCCAGGCTCTGGACTTCGCGGACGACTTCGGGTGTGCTCATGGTGTGCTTGTAATGGGTTGGGGTCAGGTCAGGGCGCGAGGTAGGTGGCGAGCTTTTGGCCCAGCACGTCGGCGGCCACCTGCCAGCTGGCCGACACGGCGATTGTAGAAAGGTCTGTGGTTTTCAGGTTTGCGTAGCCGCAAGGGTTGATGCGAGAGAAGGGTTCCAGGTCCATCGCCACGTTCAGCGCCACCCCGTGGTAGGTGCAATGCCGGCTGACCTTGATGCCCAGCGCGGCGATTTTTCCCAGCCCGCGAAACGGATCGGCCGGATTCACCGGGCCGCTCAAGGCGGCGTGCGAGAACGGGTCGTCCATGCGCACGTAGATGCCGGGCGAGCCGCCCACCCGGTGGCCGGTCACGCTGAAATGCGCCAGCGTGCGGACCACCGACTCTTCAATCCGGTAGACATATTCCTTGACGAAGTAGCCCGCCCGCTTCAGGTCAATCAGCGGGTACACCACCACCTGGCCGGGGCCGTGAAACGTCACCTGGCCGCCCCGGTTGGTTTGCACCACCGGAATCCCGCCGGGGTTCAGAATGTGATCGCTTTTGCCTGCCAGCCCTTGCGTATAAACCGCAGGATGCTCGCATATCCATAGTGCATCCGGCGTGGTCTCAATGCGTGCGGCAGTGAAATCCTGCATCGCCTGGTAGGTGGGCAGGTAATCGACCCGGCCGAGTTGTCGTGTTTCCATGTTTCTCAAGCTTTCAGTTCAGCAGCGCATCGAGTTGCCCGGCCATGCCCAGGCAAGGCAGATGCAGCATATCCTTCGTCAGATGCGGCGGCGCTGCGAACAGACACTTCTTCCAGCAGCCGGTAGGGCACGCGGGCGGCCGTGGTGAAAGCCTCGGCGCGGTTCAACCAGTCAAGGGTGGGCATAGGTCAGGCGCTGTGGCAATTTTGGAGGTTTGGACCCGCCCAAAGAAAGCCTGCGTTTGTGGTTGCAGCGGCGTATAACGCCAGCGAGAGTCGAAAGAGTCGTTCAAGCAGAGCGAAAAAAGGTGACGTCAGGACCCAACCCGATAGCGTAACGCGCACCCGGCCCTGTCAAGTGACGCGCAGAACGCTTTACAGCACGACCTTGACCATCGGGTGCGTGCTCAGCGTGCGGTACAGCTCGTCAAGCTGCTCGCGGCTGGTGGCCGTCACGGTGATGGTCACGCCCAGGTACTTGCCGCCCTTGCTTTCGCGCAGCTCGATGGTCGAGGCGTCGAACGTCGGGTCGAACTGGTGGGCGATGTGGGTGATGGCCTGCACATAGCCTTCGGCCTTGATGCCCATGACCTTGATCGGGAACAGCGACGGGTACTCGATCAGCGAGTCCTTGCGCGCTTCGGCGCCCGGCGGGTTGGGGGGCGTGGCATTGTCGGTGTCTGCGCTCATGGCGATGGTGCTTCCTTGGCTTGCTGGTAGGCCGCGTACAGCCTGGCATACACCGGCCCGGGCCGGCCGCTGCCGACCGGCTGGCCGTCGAGCAGCGTGATCGGCAAGATCTCTTTGGTGGCCGACGACAGCAGCAGCTCGTCGGCCGCCAGCACTTCGGCCCGGCTGATGCGGCGCAGCTCGAAACCAATGCCCGCGGCGCGGCACATTTCTTCAATCAGCCCGTAGCGGATGCCTTCGAGCACCAGATGGTCCCGGGGCGGCCCCAGCAGCCGGCCGTCCTTGACGACCCAGACATTGCTGGCCGCTCCTTCACTCAGGGCATCGCCCCGGAACATCACGGTTTCCAGCGCGCCGGCGTCCACGCTGATCTGGCGCGAGAACACTGCGCCGAGCAGGCTGGTGCTCTTGATGTGCGCCTTTTCCCAGCGAAAGTCGCCCGCGCTGACGCAGGCCACGCCCTGCGCGCGTTGCTCGGCGCTGGGTAGCTTCATCGGGTTGACCATGATGAACACCGTCGGCACCAAGCCGGGCGGCATCGGATGGTCGCGCATGGCCACGCCCCGGGTCACCTGGATGTACACCAGTTGGTTGGTCTTTTGCGTCTCTGTGCTTGTCGACAGGGCATAGTCAGCTATTAATTGAAGAGCAGTGCCGCGCCACTGCTCATGCGTCATCGGGTTGGGAATGCGCAACTCGGTCAGCGAGCGGTCAAGCCGTGCCATGTGCTGCGCAAAGCGGAACAGCCGGCCGCCATAGGCCGGCACCACCTCGTAGATGCCGTCGCCGAAAATGAAGCCGCGGTCCAGCACGCTGACCTTGGCATGCCGCAGGGTGCTGAAGCCGCCATTGAGAAAGCACGGCGTGTCGGGCAGGGCGTCGATTGCAGAAGGTGTCATGGATGGCCTTGCAGCGGTTGAAACGAACACAGCGGGCACAGCCCGAAAACTCTGGCCCCAGCGGTCGGCGCGGGGCCGGCGCCCAGGGCACCGCACGCGGGCCGCCTCAGGCCAGAAAATAGACCCCGGCAATGGCCAGCACGCCAAGTCCGAGGTTCACCGCCGACAGCGTGGCAATCTGCCCGGCGCGCCGGCCTGCTTCAGGCCAGTCGGCCGCGCTAACGGCTTGCCCGAGCCGGCGAAAGGGCCCGAAATAAATGTGCCCGAACAAGGCGAACATCAGCAGGCCGATGCCGAGCATGGCGTGCCAGCCGGCCGGTGCGTTTTTCATGCCGACGGCCAGCAGCATCCACAGGCCCGACACCAGCAGCACGCCAATGGCAACCCATACCAGCCTGAAAAAGCGTTTGAAGGCAAGCGCCATCAAGGGCAGCCGGTGCGCCGGCGGCAGCAGTGCAGTTGCTGCCGGACGCAGCGCCAGCAGCACAAAGACGATGCCCCCGAGCCAGGTGATGGCCGCAAGGACATGCAAAAAGTTCATCAAGGAAGGCATCGGCGGTCTCTGGTTGTGTGGATGCGCGATTGTGGCCGATGCAACCGGATGGCCGGCACAACCCCTGCGAACTGACACCGCCTCGGGAAAGACGCGCGTTAGCAGCCAAATGACCGAGATTTCTCCGTATAATCAAAGGCTTTGCTGAAAAACGCTTTCGTAACCTTCGTGTAATTTGCGAGGTAGACAATGGATGTGAATGGCGCAAGCTGAAGATGAACACGCGGCGGCCAGGAGCGCGCCAGCGGCTTTTGAGCTTGAGCTTGCAGCTGAGGCAAATGAGCCGGAGTTCAAGCCCCTGACGCGCGAAGAAGCGCAAAAGTTGCGCGCTTTGAGCCCAGCGCTGTCCCTGTGGATGGTGGTGGCCGGGCAGGCTGCGGTGGGTGCGGCGGTGGCTTTGCTGGCCTGGGCATTGACGGGCAAGGTGCAAATGCTCTGGTCGGCTGGCTATGGCGCGCTGGCAGTGGTGCTTCCTGCAGCGCTGTTTGCCCGGGGCTTGTCCCGGCAAGATTCGGCGCCGCACGGAAACGCGGCGCTGGTGGGGTTTTTTGTATGGGAGGGGGTCAAGATTGGACTGACCGTGGCAATGCTGGTTGCCGCCCCGAAGCTGGTCGAGGGGTTGAACTGGCTTGCCTTGCTGGCGGGTTTCGTGGTGACGATGAAGGTGTACTGGGCGGCCATGTGGTTGAGCCCGGCGCGCAAAAAGTCGATCAATAATTTTTGAAGAACTGACGAATTGGTGACTTATGTCTGCTGCTGAAAACGCTGGAATACATGCCCCGACGTCTGGAGAGTACATCCAGCATCACCTGCAGCACCTGCAGACGAATTTTTCGTTGCAAAGCGTCAAGCAAAGCAGCATTGTCGACTTCAGCCTGTTCAACCTTGACTCGCTGATCTATTCGGTGCTGCTGGGCGTGATTGGCTGCTTCTTCTTGTGGCGCGCGGCCCGCAAGGCCACCTCGGGCGTTCCCGGCCGCTTCCAGGCCGCCGTGGAAATCCTGTCTGAAATGGTCGACAGCCAGGCCAAGGGCGTGATTCACAATGCCAAGAGCCGCAAGCTGGTCTCGCCGCTGGCGCTGACCGTGTTCATCTGGATTTTCATGATGAATGCCATGGACATGCTGCCGGTCGACGTGCTTCCCCGCATCTGGGCCATGCTGTATGGCGCGGCAGGCCACGACCCCGAGCATGCCTACATGCGCGTCGTTCCCACGGCCGACCTGTCCACCACCCTGGGTCTGTCCACCAGCGTGCTGCTGGTTTGCCTGGTGTACAACATCAAAATCAAGGGCATCGGTGGCTGGTCGCATGAGCTGATCGCCGCGCCGTTCGGCGACCACTGGTTCTTGTACCCGATCAATTTCCTGATGCAAATGATTGAATTTACCGCCAAGACCGTTTCGCACGGCATGCGGCTGTTCGGCAACATGTTTGCCGGCGAACTCGTCTTCATGCTGATCGCCCTGATGGGCGGCGTGTGGGCCTGGCAGTTCAACCCCCTGACGGGTATGTTCTGGCTGGGATTCGGGCATGTTGTCGCCGGA
>JACMQR010000170.1 GCA_014376885.1 Polaromonas sp. | reverse complement strand
TGGTCGTTGAAACTGACCATGCCACCCGCCAGCAGGCGCACGCTTTGCAAAAAATTGTGCGCAATCATCGGCCGGAACACGTTCAGTTCGAAATTGCCCGACGCGCCGCCAAAATTGATCGCCACATCGTTGCCGAACACCTGCGCGGCCAGCATGGTCAGCGCCTCGCATTGCGTCGGGTTGACCTTGCCCGGCATGATCGACGAGCCCGGCTCGTTTTCGGGAATACTGATCTCGCCGATGCCACTGCGCGGACCGCTGGCCAGCCAGCGCACATCATTGGCGATTTTCATGAGGCTGGCGGCCAGGGTTTTCAAAGCGCCGTGGGCATTCACCAGCGCGTCGCAACTGGCCAGCGCCTCGAACTTGTTCGGCGCGGTGACGAACGGCAGGCCGGTCAGCCGCGCCAGCTCTAGCGCCACCTGCTCGGCATAACCCTTGGGCGCATTCAGCCCGGTGCCCACCGCTGTTCCGCCAAGAGCCAGTTCATAAAGATGCGGCAATGCCGCCCGGACATGCGCCGCGCCATGCGCCAGTTGCGCGACGTAGCCCGAAAACTCCTGGCCCAGCGTCAGCGGCGTGGCATCCTGCAGATGGGTGCGGCCAATCTTCACGATGTCCTCGAAATCGCACGCTTTCTGCTCCAGCGTGGCGCGCAGTTGTTCAATCGCCGGCAGCAGTTTTTCAGTGACGGCAATCACCGCCGAGACATGCATGGCCGTCGGAAACACGTCGTTCGACGACTGGCTGCGGTTCACGTCGTCGTTCGGATGGACAAGCCGCGCATCGCCGCGCTCGCCGCCCAGCAGCTCGCTGGCGCGGTTGGCCAGCACCTCGTTGACGTTCATGTTGGTCTGGGTGCCCGAGCCGGTCTGCCAGACGACCAGCGGAAACTCGTCAGGATGCTGCCCGGCAATGACCTCGTCGGCAGCTGCCACGATGGCCAGGGTCTTCTTCTCGTCCTGCAAACCCAATACGTGGTTGACCAGGGCTGAAGACCGCTTGATCTGTGCCAGCGCCCGGATGAGCTCGGGCGGCTGCTGCTCGCCTGAAATATCGAAGTTTTGCAGAGAACGCTGCGTCTGCGCACCCCACAGTTTTTCGGCTGGCACGTCAATCAAGCCAAAACTGTCGCGTTCTGTACGGGTCTTCATGGCGGTGCCTGCGATTGTCGAATGGTGAAACAGCCAGTATCTGCCCAAAACTGCCCCCTGCCATCTGCAAAAGGCCTGGTCCCACCAGGAAAAAGGCCGCAGCGCAGTCCTTTATCTCTACCGCCTGGCGGGGTTTTCTGGTCAGCGAACCACAGCGTAGTTCACTGGCACCCAGGCATAGCCCTTTCCATTCGCACGCACATGGCCCATGCCTGGAAAAGCGATATGGGCGCCACCCACCAGATAGCCATTTTTGGCCGCATCGGCAAAGACCTTCTTGCGCTGGACCGCCGCTGACTTGGCATCGCCGTCAAACTCTATGGTGACCGCCGGATCGTCAAACTGCACTGCCGCTGCATGAACCACATCGCCCCACAACAGGAGCTTTTGTCCCTGGCTCTCGACCATGTAGGCGCTGTGGCCTGCGGTATGACCGTGTGTTGCAACAGCCTTGATACCAGGCACCAAAGGGGTGCTGCCTTGAAACGTCGAAAAGCGGCTGGCCTTGACATAGGGATTCAAGGAGGCCATCGCGCCCTGGAAGAAACCTTTGGCTTCCGGCGCCGCCTTGTCCAGATTGGCCGGATTCAGCCAAAAATCGGCCTCATGCTTGTCAGCCCGCACCACGGCGTTGGGAAATGCCATCTTGTCCCCGTCCATCAGGCCACCGACATGGTCGGGATGCAGGTGGGTGATGTAAATCTCATCGACCTGTTCGGGCTGGTAGCCGGCCAACTTGAGGTTGGCCAGCAGGTTGCCCAGGGTCGGGCCAAACAGTTTGGCTGCGCCGGTGTCGATCAGGACCAGTTTGCTGCCGGTGTTGACGAGATAGGTATTGACCGATGTTTCCAGCGGAGCTTTCAGGAACGACCGGGCCAGCGCCTTGTTGACCTTGGCCGGGGTGGTGTTGGTCAGCAGTTTGTCCATCGGCAGCTCGACCGTGCCGTCAGACAGGGCGGTGATTTCAAAGTCGCCCAGCATCATGCGGTAATAACCCGGCGCTGACGTTTTAACGAAAGGGGCTGCGGCGTACGCGATTTGCAGCGGCGCCAGCCCCAGCAGGGCGCTGCTGGTCAGGGCCGCCACCAAGACCCGGCGGAACGGTTTATTTGTATAGGTTTTCATGCGATATCGGCCTGTTGAGAAAAAAGGGAAAGGTGAACCGTGTGCGGTCTGGCTCAGGCCGGCGCGCCCTGCTGGCGGACAGGCTCTGCACGGGCGAAGGCCGCATGCGCATCGCACGACTGCATGATGCGGTCAATGACCGGGGTGCCGGGCACCGTGATCTTGAACAGGCGGGTCATCACCACAATGCTGGCCAGTACGACATCGGCCAGGGTGGGGGTGTTGCCGTGGCAAAAGGCGCCGGTGTGAGTGTCGGCGGCCAGACGCTGCTCGACGGCGGTCAGGCCGGTACCGAACCATTGGATTTGCCAGGCGCGCCAGGCGGCATCGTCAAAACTGGCAGCCGACGATGCCAGGTATTTCTTCACGCGGGGGGTGATCAGCGGATGGGTGTCGGCAGCAAGCATGGCCGCAATGGACCGCACGCGCGCCCGGCCGTGCAGGTCCGTGGGCAACAGGGGCGGGTCGGGCTGGAATTCATCGAGGAACTCCAGAATCGCCAGTGACTGGGTCAACGGCGGATGACCGGGCTGTACGAGTGCCGGAATCGCGCCCAGCGGATTGATTTTCAGGAACTCCTCGCTGCGCTGCTCGCCAGCGTCCAGGTTGACGATGCGTTCGTGGGCTGTCAGCCCCTTGAGGTTCAATGCCACCCGTACGCGGTAGGTGGCCGAGGTGCGCCAGAAGGCAAATAGTTCGAACTGCGGCGAAGGTTGCGGACTGTTCATGGTGGCCTTTCAGGGGCTTGCACAGGGTTGATCGGAAATTCGCTTTTTTCTGGACCGGGTGGTCCACAATATACGGGACGATGCCCACGACTGACTTTTCTCATGTGCAAAAATCAGCAGCCGCTGCCGGCCGACCGCGCCAATTCATGCACGAAGCTGCCCTCCAGAGTGCTCTTGAAGTGTTTTGGCGCCAGGGATTCGGGGCTACCTCGCTGGACGACCTGACCGGCGCGATGCGATGCAGCTCAGCCGGTCGAGTTGTTACGCCTGTTTCGACTCCAAGCAAGGGGTCTTCATGGCGGCTGTCCAGGCCTGTGGCGATGAATGTCCTGCCCATTTCAACCCCATTGCCAGCGCGGCGCAGGATCCGATTTCTGCGGCGCGGGTCATTCTCGCGACCATTGCCGACGCGGACGGCGGGACCCGCGGCTGCTTTTTCGTCAATTCGGTGACGGAGCTGGCTCCGCACGATGCAGAACTCGCCGCCTGCAGCCAGGGCCGTATTTCCCGGGTTGCCGCGCTGGTCGCGGATTCATTGGTACGTGCCGGTTTTGCGTCCCCGCTTGCCGAGGAGCGTGCCAGCGCGGCGCTAGCGCAGGCCCTGGAATCCCATCTTGAAGCGGATTGAAATTGAGTTTTCGTGTGTTTAAACCCTTGACCCAGAAAGATGCCATGCTGCCTTCCATCCCGACCGTGTTCATTCCTGCACTGCTGTGCGACGAGCGCCTGTACAGCGGCGTGATCGCTGCGCTAGGCCCACAAATCGACGCACAGGTCATGATGTCGCCCAAGCCGTCTCTGGCGGACAGCGTGGCCGACATCCTGGCCAGGGCGCCTGCGACGTTTGCGCTGGTCGGGACATCCTATGGTGGCAACCTGGCCATGGAAATTGCGCTGGCAGCCCCAAAACGGGTCACAGCGCTCTGGCTGATGGGCTGCGACCCTGCAGCGCCGCGAACCGGCGGCCCTGATCTGGCCGGAGGTCTCGAAGCGACCCCCGATGCCGTCTTTGACATGCTCGCCGGTCTGGTCGTGCACAGGGAAGCCGCAGATTGCGCTGCGGTCTTTCGCGAGATGGCGCAAGCCGTTGGCGGCACTGCGGGTGCCGCGCAGGCGCGGGCATTGGGCGCACGGGCGGACATTACTGCCCGCTTGGGAGAATTGCAGATGCCTGTGCTCGTCCTGTGGGGTGCAGAAGACGCCTTGGTGCCGACCGCTGTCGGGCGCAAGCTGGCAGAGGCCCTGCCCCATGCCCAATTTCACCAACTGACCGACTGTGGCCATCTTCCCGCATTGGAAAAACCGGTGGAATCGGCAGCGCTTTTCGCCAGTTTTCTACACAACGCCTACTAAAGCAATCCAGGCCAGCGACACCTGGCCTGCGGTTTGAGCGGGGGATAATCGCGGGAATCTTAAAACCAGAGAACCTGCAATGACCACGATCAAACAAGCCGACCTCATCGAATCCGTTGCCGCCGCCCTGCAGTTCATCAGCTACTACCACCCGGCCGACTACATCGCCCACCTGGCGCGCGCCTATGAGCGTGAGCAGAGCCCGGCGGCCAAGGACGCGATTGCACAAATTTTGACCAACAGCAAGATGAGCGCCACCGGCCACCGCCCGATCTGCCAGGACACCGGCATCGTCAACGTGTTTTTGAAAGTCGGCATGGATGTGCGCTGGGAGGGCTTTACCGGCAGCATTGACGACGCCATCAACGAGGGCGTGCGGCAAGGCTACAACCACCCGGACAACACGCTGCGCGCGTCCGTCGTGGCCGATCCGCAATTCGACCGCAAGAACACCAAGGACAACACGCCAGCCGTCATCTTCACCGAGATCGTTCCCGGCGGCGCGCTGGAAGTCACCGTCGCAGCCAAAGGCGGTGGGAGCGAGAACCAAAGCAAGATGGCCATGCTCAACCACGGCGACTCGGTGGTCGATTGGGTCTTGAAGACCGTGCCGACGATGGACGCCGGCTGGTGCCCGCCCGGCATGCTCGGCATCGGCATCGGTGGCACCGCCGAAAAAGCCGTGCTGATGGCCAAGGAAAG
>JACMQR010000169.1 GCA_014376885.1 Polaromonas sp. | reverse complement strand
TGCCGGGCTGGGCCCTGCTGCGACTCCAGGCCACGCTGTGCACTTCACCTGCTGGTACTCCAATTGCGACAACATCGTATTTCCAGCAAGCAACGCGACTCTGCCGGGCGCGAGTAACCGGCTGCTTTGCGGCGTGGGACACGTGCAACTGGCGTTCATGCCGGAGGTCATGCGGGCGACGCTGGCTCTGCTTGACGACAAGCCCGTCTGAAGGACTTTGTTTGTCCAAATTATAAAAATCTAAAAGCTGACGAAATCTTGCTTTATTTGTGACAATTAGAAAAATCTGGCGATTTTCGGAACAGTTTTTAAAGAGTACCAAAAATGAGGGCAAATTTTTTTCAGAGTTCTCATGTGTTGGAGTTTTTTTGAACAGGCCAGGCTTTAAGCGGGCTGGCCTGCTGCCCGGCAGGCGCCGGCCTGGCCGCGAACTGTCAAAAATTTAGCGAGTAGCGTGATGCCCTTGATCGTGGTGATTGATGATGATGCCGGCATCCGCCTCCTGGTCAGCCAGGTGCTGAAGAAAGACGGCTTGCAGGTCATGGTCGCTGAAGACGGCGCGAAAGGCTTGGCCCTGGTGCGCGAACACAAGCCCGACCTGGTGGTCAGCGATGTGCAAATGCCGCTGATGGATGGTTTTGAAGTGCTCGACCAGATGCGAAATGACCCGGCTCTGGCGGCCACGGCGGTGATTCTGCTTACGTCGCTGCAGGACCGCAGCTATGTACGGCTGGGTATGACCACCGGCGCTGACGACTACCTGACCAAGCCGTTCGCACCCCAGGAGCTGCGCGAAGCCGTCAGCGCGCAGCTGAGCAAGCGCGGCACGGCCGCTGCGGCGCGCGCCGAGGTGCTTGACAAGGCAGTGCGGCTCGCGCTGGACGAGCAGCGCCACAAAATTGGCGCACTGTATGAAACCCGCATGGTCAAGGCGCTCAGCGAACAGTGGCCGGACAGCAGTGCGCCGGCCCGCAACGAAGGGTTTGCCAGTGCCACCGTGCTGTATGCCGAGATGCGGGACTATGGCTTGTGGACGCAGGCCTTGAGCAGCCAGGAACTGGGCGAGATCGTTCGATTGCTCTACAGCAGCGTGGGCGACACCGTGTACCTGTTTGGCGCCTATTCCATGGAGTTCGTCGGCGACGGCATGCTGTGCGTTTTCGTGAACACCGCCGACACCGATTCGGTGAACCACGGCCTGCGGGCGGTGCGCGCTGCGCTGGGACTGGCCAATGCAACCCGGCGCATTGACGCCTACACCCAGAAAAACTTCGCCGGGCGCGGCCTGCCGACGTTCTCGCTGGGCGTGGCGCTGCACAGCGGCCCGGTGGCTTTTGCCAGTCTGCACGGGCTGATCAACCGCACCGGCCAGAGCACGCCGGTAGGCGACACGGTTGCAGCGGCGCTCACGCTGTTTCAAGGCGAACCCCGGCTGAACTGGCCGGTGGCGGCCAGTGTGCAGACCGTCCGGCTGGTTGCCGGGGCGGTGCGCACCGGCCGGCGCACCTTGGTCCAGATCTCGGGGCGCAGCCAGCCGCTTGACATGCTGGAGATTGTGGCTCGGGCATGAATTTGAGCCTGAGACTGCCGGCAACGTTTTCGCTGCGCACCGTGCTGATCACCAGTCTGCTGCTGTTTGCACTGCTGCCGGCCGCCACCGTGGGCTGGTTTTTGTACCGCAGTAATCTGCAAAGCGTGCATCTTCTGTCGGAAAAAATCATCGACGACATGACCGAGCGCATCAAGGCCGATGTCGAAAGCCATCTGGCGCAGGCCCATGTCACCCTGAACAGCATCATTCCGGACCAGCCCGACGCTACCGCCTTGCGGCGCGCGCGCCGGCTGATGGAGTCGCCCGAACTGTTCGAGCAGACCGCGTTCGCCATGACCCGCATGACGCCTAACGTACCCCGAATGTATCTGGGCAGCTACCGTGGCGAATTTCTGGGCGTTGACACCTTCACCCAAAATGCAGCCACCCGGGTGCGCGTGAGCGAGCGCAAGGCCAATGGCCAGGGCCGGCGTTTTTTTATTGCCGATTTGCCGGGCGACCGCCAGAACGAACAGCCGGCGGAAAAAGGCAACTACGAGCCGCGCAACCGGCCATGGTACCAGGCAGCGATGGAAAACAAAGGGCGGACCTTCACGCTGATATCGGTTTCTTCCAATGATTCGCAGCTGCGCCTGACGCTGGCGCAGCCGGTCTATGGCACTGACGGCGGTGCCCTGGGTGTGTTTGCCGTGGACCTGTCGCTCAAAAGCCTGAACCAGATGCTCCAGAGCATGCGCATCAGCGCCCGCGGCACGGTGTTCCTGGTGGACGAACAAGGTTTTGCCGTGGCCAGCTCGACTGGCGACGAACTCTTTTCCACCCGCTCTGGCTTGTTACAGCGCTACCAGCCGTCGCAAAGCCGCAACGCCATCATCCGGCGCGCCTATGCCGAGGCCGCATCCAGCCTGGGGAAAACGCCCGAGTCCAGTGTGCAGCGGGTGTCTTTTTTGCACCGTATTCCGGTAAACGGCGACACCTTGGTGGTGTCATTGAAACCCTTTGGTGAAAGTCTGGGCGTGCGCTGGAGCCTGGTGGTGGCCGCCCCGGAAAGCGACTTCACCAACGCGACGCAGGCGGCCCTAAAGCAGACCCTGGCCGTGACTGCACTCATACTGGCGCTGGGCGCGCTGCTGGCCATTGCGCTGGCCTGGCGGCTGAGCCTGCATTTCAAGCGCCTGGGGGAGGCGGCTGCGCTGCTGGCGCTTGACCAGGTGCCGCCTGCGCGCCCGGCCAGTCGCATTGACGAGGTGCACCAGCTGTCCCGGTCGCTGCATGGCAGCGCGCTGGAGCTCAAGCGCAACCGGTTGGCCCTGCAGGCGCAGACCGAGGCCCTGCACAAAGCCAATGACACGCTGGAAAATCGGGTGGCCAGCCGAACCGCCGAGCTGAATGCCTCGCGTGACGAGGCCTTGAGCGCGGTGCGGGCCAAGGCGGCGTTCCTGGCTGCCATGAGCCACGAAATCCGCACGCCGCTTAACGGCGTGGTGGGCATGACCACCTTGCTGGCCGACACCCCGCTGGACAGGGAGCAGCGCGACTATGTCCACACCCTGCGCGTGTCCAGCGACCAGCTGCTCGGCGTGATCAACGATGTACTGGATTTCTCCAAGATCGAATCGGGCCGGCTCGAACTCGAAGACGAGCCGCTCAGCCTGCTGACGACCGTCGAGGAAGCCTGCGACATGGGCGCGCCGCGCGCCCGGGAAAAAGGCCTGGAGCTGGTGGTTGACCTGGGCGACGGTCTACCCGGCTGGGTGCGCGGCGATGTCACCTGCCTGCGCCAGGTGCTGCTCAACCTGGTCAACAACGCGGTCAAGTTCACCGACCATGGGCAGGTGTTGGTGTCGGCGCGCTTGCTGGAGGACTTCAGGCCGAATCAAGGCGCGCTGGTCGAGTTCCGCATCAAGGACAGCGGCATCGGCATTGCCCCGGAGCGGCAGGCCGCTTTATTCGAGTCGTTTGTCCAGGTCGATGCCAGCACCACCCGCAAGTATGGCGGCACCGGCCTGGGCCTGGCGATCTGCAAGCGGCTGGTCGGCCTGATGGGCGGGCGCATCGGCCTGGCGTCGGCACCGGACGCTGGCTCCGAATTCTGGTTCACCGCCCGGCTTGGCCATGCCGATGCGCCCGAAGTTACCCGGCTGTCCGCGCTGCATCTGGTCAGTTTGGCCGGCAAGCGTGCGGTGGTGGTGGACGACACACCGCTCAATCTGCGCATCCTGGACAAGCAGCTCAGGCGCTGGGGCATGGAGCCGGTGCTGTTCGAGCGGACCGCCGACGCGCTCGCCTGGCTGCGCGAGCACCCGATCGATGTCGTGGTGAGCGACATGCACATGCCCGACATGGACGGTTTGGATTTTGCCCGCCTGCTGCGCCAGCGCACGCCTGGTTTGCCGGTCGTGCTGCTGACATCGGGCTCCATGCCGACCGGCGAGCAGGCCGAAATGTTCGATGCGCGACTGCTCAAGCCCTACCGCCAGTCCCAGCTGTTTGAAGCGATTGCACGTGTCGTGTCTCCTCCGTCCGCCATCCGGTCAGTGGAAAAAGCCGATCTGGCTGCAGCCCGCAACCAGCTCGTTCTGGTTGCCGACGACAACGCCATCAACCTCAAGGTCGCGCTGGCCATGCTGGCCAAGCTGGGCTATGAAGCGGCCACCGCTGTCAATGGCCGCGAAGCGGTCGACCGGGTGGCGGCTTCGCTGCGCACCGGCCTGGGCGAGGAGCCGCGCCGCTATGCGGCGATCCTGATGGATGCCAACATGCCGGTGATGGACGGTTTTGTGGCTTCGCGCACGATTCTGGCCAGCCATGGGGCGCTGGCGCCGCCCATCATTGCGCTAACCGCTTCGGTGCTGGAGGAAGACCGCCAGCGCTGCCGCGAAGCCGGCATGGTGGGATTTTTGCCCAAGCCGCTGCGCATTGACGAGCTGTCTGCAGCGCTGGGCTGTCATGCCAAACCGCCAGAAAATGTAAGCGCTACAAAATTAATAGCTGAAAACGCCGTCCACATTGCACGAGAGCAGCTATTGGGCAACAAACAAGCACCGGAGCTGATCGACTGGGGCCGGCTCGAGCAGTTTCGGGAGTTTGACGACGACGCGCGCAGCATCACGCGGGAGGTCTTGATGCTGTTTGTCGGGGAAGCGCCCCAGCGCAGCGACGACATTTGCGGCGCACTGGCTCGTTGCGACAGCGCCGCCCTGTCGCGCGCGGCGCATGCGCTCAAGGGCGCGGCGTCCAACGTGGGCGCGCAGGCCCTGAGCGAAGCCTGCGCCGGGCTGGAACAGTCGTGCCAACAGGGCCGCTGGCCTGCGAACGCCAGCGTGCAGGTGGAGCGGCTCACTTCGCTTGCCCGCGCCACCTGCCAGTCGCTCAGTGCCTGGACCGCCGCCCAGAGCGCCTAGGCGGAAGGCGGCAGATCCGATTTCTGGGGAAGCGAGCGGCCCAGCGACTGGTAGAGCGGCTTGAAGTCGGGCTCGGTCAGCCAGCGCAGCGTGTCAAGGCTGTCGATCACGAAATACTGCTGCTGGTAGCTGTCGATCTTGTAGCTTGATGCCATGCAGCCGAGCAAATCGGCGGTGTCCTGCAGCGCCAGGCGCCGGGGCGTTGCCGATTGCACGCTGCAGGCCAGCTCGCCCGGGCTGCTCAGCAGGCCGGCGCCATAGGCCCGGATCTGGCCACCGGCCCGCGCATCGCGCGTCAAGCCGAATTCGATCGTGTACCAGTACAGCCGCGAGAGCATCTCCACTGCCCCGTGCACCGGATCGAGCTCGTCGTGCTCCAGCGCATGGGCTTTCAGCGCCCCTTTGCCATAGGCTTCGATGTGGTCGGCATAGCGCTGCTCAAACAGCAGCGGCACATGGCCGAACAGGTCGTGAAAAAGGTCGGGCTCGACGATGTAGTCAAACTCTGCCGGCGTGCGGATCCAGTCGGTCACCGGAAACTTGCGGTTGGCCAGCAAGGTGAAAAACGGCACCTCCGGGATCAGTCCCGGCACGCCCACGAGCTGCCAGCCCGTGGCCTTGAACAGGCGCTCGTTGATGGCCTCGAAGCGCGGAATCGCGTCGCTGGCGCCCAGGTGCGGCAGTGCGTCGATGAAGGCGCTGCACGCCAGCCCCGGCAGCAGGGCCGACTGCCGCGCGTACAGCCGGCGGTAGGTGTCGTGGTGCTCGGCGCTGTAGGCGCTGTAGTTTTGTGCGCAGGTGTAGTCAAGGCCGGCGCGGCTGTAGTCACCGCGCGGCGGGCGGTCGGCTTGTCCATAGCTGGCGGGTTCGGCGGCCATCAGGCTTTCTCCGGCCGCAGCGCCGGGCCGCCCCCAGCAAAGCCAGCCCCCTCGGGGGGCCGCGCAGCACGCGAAGCGGCAAGCGTGGGGGCCAGTACCCCGCGGCGCATCTGGTCGAGCTCGATGCTTTCGAACAAGGCCTTGAAATTGCCCTCGCCAAAGCCTTGGTTGCCCTTGCGCTGGATAAATTCGAAAAAGATCGGTCCGAGCTGGTTTTCGCTGAAAATCTGCAGCAGCAGGTCGCCCGGCGCGCCGTCGACCAGGATGCTGCGCGCCTGCAGCGCCGGCACGTCCTCGCCATGGCCCGGGATGCGCGCATCGAGCAGCTCGTAATACGTCTGGCCGGTGGTCAAGAGCTTCATGCCGGCCAGTTGCAGGGCATCCACCGTGGCCGGCAGGTCGTCCGAGCCGAGCGCAATGTGCTGGATGCCTTCGCCCTGGTACAGGTCGAGGTACTCCTGGATCTGGCCGGCTTTTTCGTTGCCTTCCTCGTTGATCGGAATGCGGATCTTGCCGCAGGGGCTGGTCATGGCCTTGCTTTTCACACCGGTTGCCTGGCCTTCGATGTCGAAGTAGCGCACTTCCCGGAAATTGAACAGCCGCTCGTAAAAGCCGGCCCATTCGGCCATGCGGCCCCGGTGCACGTTGTGCGTCAGGTGGTCGATGTAGGTCAGGCCGTGGCCGGCCGGGTTCAGCTCGGCCCCTGGCAGAGGCTCGAAATCGACATCGTAAAAGCCGATGTTGCCGATGTCGCCAGGCGCGGCACCGTTCTTGCCGCGCCATTTGTCGATGAAGTAGATGATCGAGTCGCCAATACCCTTGATCGCCGGAATGTTCAGCTCGCCGGGCGCCGAGGTGTGGGCATAGCCCCAGGCGCCGAGCGCAATCGCCCGTTCATAGGCCGCCTTGGCATCGTGCACCCGAAAGGCGATGGCGCACACGCTCGGGCCGTGCTGGCGCGCAAACCGCTGGGCAAACGAGTCGGGCTCGGCATTCAGAATGAAATTGATGTCGCCCTGGCGGTAGAGCAGCACATTTTTGTGCCGGTGCCGGGCAATCGCCTTGAAACCCATGCGCTCGAACACTGCGCCCATGGCTTTCGGGTCGGGCGCGGCATATTCGATGAATTCAAAGCCGTCGGTGCCCATCGGATTGCCGGGGTGCGCGTCGGCTTGGGCTGAAAGGGGCTGGCTCATGGGGATCTCCATTGGTGGTGCCTTCACTCTAGGCGTGCAGGCGGTGTGGATTCATGCAAATCAAGGCGCGAACGCGGTGTTTGGCGCAGGAAAAATGCAAAATAAAGCCAATGCAGACACTTGACAAGCTCGACCGGCAGATTTTGCGCCGTCTCCAGGCCGACGGTCGCGCCACCTACGACCAGCTGGCCGCAGAGGTCGGGCTGTCGCCCAGCGCGGTGCTGCGCCGCGTGAAAAGGCTGGAGGGCGCCGGCGTGATCGACCGCTATGTGGCGCTCGTCCGGCCCGAGTCGGTCGGGCTGGGGCTGACGGCCTACATCACCGTGCGGCTTGAAAAGCACCTGGAAGGGCACAAGCGCAGCCCGATGGACCTGTTTCGCGCCAGCGTGCAGACCTGGCCCGAGGTGGTCGAATGCGCCGCATTGACCGGCGAGATGGACTACCTGCTGCGCGTGCTGGTGGCCGACATGGCGCACTACAGCCGCTTCATCATGGACACGCTGCTCAGGCATGCCAGCGTGCAGGACTGCAAGACCAGCTTTGTGCTGGACCGGGTGAAGTCCACGACCGCGGTTCCCCTGTGAGCGTTGTGCGCCGGCTGCGCGAGGCAGCCGAGAAATGTTGTTTTAATGCAACATTCTGGCGGCTGCCGGATTGTCTTTGTGCTATTTTTTTTATAGCTAAAAATGTCCAGTCGAAAGGCGCATCGGCCTGATCGGGTGCCAGTTCAAGCGCGACTTTGTGTGGCAGGGCTTTGCACGCCTTGTGGCGTGAATTTAGGGATAACCCTTATATTCAAGCAATGGTCAGTCTCGGTGCGCTTTTAAAAGCCTCTTTCACAGCGAGCAAGGAATTTTTCCGCTCGCCCGCGCCGGGCAGCCGGTCCCGCGCGGCGCCCGCTTTGCCAGCGCCGCCAGCCATGGTGCCCATCCGCTCCATCGGCTCGCGCCATGCCGAGCGCATCACGGCCCACCTGCTGGCCCTCGAACCGCGGGACCGCTACCTGCGCTTTGGCTATTCAGCCAGCGACGAGCAGATCGGGCGCTATGTTGCCGGCTTGAATTTCGAGCGCGACGAGATCTTCGGCATCTACAACCGCAGGCTCGAGCTGATCGCCATGGCACACCTGGCGTTTTCCGTCGATCCCGAATTGCAAAGCTGCGCCGAATTCGGCGTGTCGGTGCTGGCCCTGGCGCGCGGCCGGGGCTATGGCGCGCGCCTGTTCGACCGGGCGGCGATGCATGCGCGCAACGAGGGCGTGCAGATGATGTTCATCCATGCGCTGAGCGAAAACACCGCCATGCTGACCATCGCCCGCAAGGCCGGCGCCCGGGTCGAGCGCGACGGCTCGGAATCCGAGGCCTATCTCAAGCTGCAGCCGGCGGACCTGGACTCGCGCGTGACCGAGATGGTGGACGAGCAGGTGGCGCAGACCGACTACCGGCTCAAGGTACAGGCTAAAAAATTCTGGGGTTTCCTGGCGTTGCTGCAGCATGTCAGGCGCGCGGCCAGATAGGCGGCCGGCTTTGTGCGGCGCGCATGTCGCCGCGCTGCGGGGTGCAAATTCAGCTATCCTTGAGCGCTTCTTCACTACCGACCGCCCTTACGTGTCCGATGTTCCCCCCAGTCGGTCTTCAAAAACCGAAGACAAGCGCGGCTTTTTGCAAAAGCTTGCGGAAATGCTCCACCCCGGTCCCGACTCCAAAGACGAGCTGATCGAAACGCTGGTGGAGGCCCAGGACAACGACGTCATCGGCCAGCAAAGCCGGGAAATGCTCGAAGGCGTGATCCGCATGGCCGACATGACGGCCGGCGATGTCATGGTGGCCGCGCCGCGCATGGACCTGGTCAATATCGACGCGCCGTTCGACGAGCTGCTGCACCTGGTCATCGACACCGCGCACTCGCGCTTTCCGGTGTTCGAAGATGACAAGGAAAACATCATCGGCATCCTGATGGCCAAGGACCTGCTCAAGCTGCAGCGCGCCCCCGAGCTCAATATCCGGGCGCTGCTGCGGCCGGCTTCGTTCGTGCCCGAAAGCAAGGGACTGAACGACCTGCTGCGTGAATTCCGGGGCAACCACAACCACCTGGCGGTGGTGATTGACGAGTTTGGCCGGGTGGCCGGCCTGATCACCATCGAAGATGTGCTGGAGCAGATCGTCGGCGAGATCGAGGACGAATTCGACATCGAGGAAGACGCCGGCGACATCTTTGCCCTGACCGACCACACCTACCGCGTCAGCGGCGACACGGCGGTCGAGCGGGTCAACGAGGCGTTCGAGGTGCTGCTGCCAGACACCGATTTCGAGACCATCGGCGGCCTGGTGGCCCACGAAATGGGCCATGTGCCCAAGCGCGGCGAGCATTACGCGCTGGCCGGCCTGCAGTTCACCGTGCTGCACACCAAGGGCGGCGCGGTGCGCTGGTTCAAGGTGTCGCCTGCTGCCGGCGCGGCGGGTCCGGCGACCGAAGTCCAGTGACGCTGGCCCCGCGCCTGCTGCCCGGGTCACCGGGCGCATGAGTTCTTCTGCACCTGACCGCCGGGGCGCAGCACGCCTCGGGCAGGGCGCCTGGCCCGACCAGCCCCGCTGGCTGGCCGGGCTGCAAATGGTCATCGTCCTGGTTGCCGGATGCCTGCACGCGGCCAGCATGGCCTGGCCTTTTGCCTGGGGCGCGCTGCTCGGCCTGAACCCCGGCCAGCCGGCGGGCGGGCTTCAACTGCTGGCCATGGCCCTGCTGGCCGGGCAGGTGGGCGGCGCCCGCACCTGGCAGCGCGGCGCCTGGCTGGGCGGCCTGTTTGCCGTCGCAATGCAGGGCGCAACCTACTGGTGGCTGTTCATTTCCCTGCATGTCTATGGCGGCCTGGCCGCGCCGCTGACGGTGTTGGCCATTGGGCTGCTGGCCGCCGCTCTGAGCCTGTACTACGCCGCCGCCGCAAGCTTTTTTGTGCTGCTTGCGCCTGTTCGGCCTGTCTTTCGCGCTATGTTTTTTGCAGCGATGTGGCTGCTGGCCGAACTTGCCCGGGTCCAGTTTTTCACCGGTTTTCCATGGGGCGAGGGCGGCTATGCGCATGTGGACGGCTGGGCCAGGCCGCTGGCCGCCTGGGTCGGCGTGCACGGGCTGACCTTCCTGGCGGCGCTGCTCTCGGCCTGGCTGGCTGTTTGCCTGCTGGCTCCCCAAACGCGCTGGCTGCCCGCCCTGGCCGGCCTGGCGCTGGGCGTTGCCGTTGCCGGGCTGCCGGTGTTTGACGGCAAGCGCGCCGAGCCTGATTCGGCGCTGCTCAAGCCGCTGTCGGTCACGCTGCTGCAAGGCAACATTCCGCAGGATGAGAAGTTTGTTCCGGGCACCGGCATGGCGGCTGCGCTGCGCTGGTACGACGAGCAATTGCGCGCTGCCCGCAGCGCCCTGGTGGTGGCGCCCGAAACGGCCCTGCCGATGCTGCCGCAGCAGCTGCCCGAGGGCTACTGGCTGGCGCTGCAGCTGCGTTTTGCCACCGGCGGCCAGGCGGCGCTGATCGGCCTGCCGCTGGGCGACTATGACGCCGGCTACTCGAACTCGGTCGTTGGCCTCAAACCGGTACAGTCGGCGCCGCCAGCCCCGCTGGTGCTGCCCGAGCCCTACCGCTACGACAAGCACCACCTGGTGCCGTTCGGCGAGGTGATTCCGACCGGGTTTCACTGGTTCATCCAGCTGATGAACATCCCGCTGGGCGATTTCAGGCGCGGCGCGGTCGGCCAGCCGCCCTTTGACTGGCAGGGCCAGCGGCTGGCGCCGAACATCTGCTACGAGGATTTGTTTGGCGAGGAACTGGCCGCGCGCTTTGTCGACCCGGCCCGGGCGCCGACGATATTCGTCAATCTCAGCAACATCGCCTGGTTCGGCAACACGGTGGCAATCGACCAGCACCTGCAGATCTCGCGCATGCGCGCGCTGGAGTTCGGCCGGCCGATGATCCGCGCCACCAACACCGGCGCCACCGCCATCATCGACCACCGCGGCGAGGTCACCCATTTTCTGCCGCGTCACACCCGAGGGGCGCTGGTGGGCCAGGTGCAGGGCCGCAGCCGCATCACGCCGTACGCCTGGTGGGCCGGGCGTTTCGGGCTCTGGCCGCTGTGGGGTCTTGGCTTGGCGGCGCTTGGCCTGGCGCTGGTTTGGCGCCGCCGGGTCCGCGCAGCGGCCGCGTAAACTACAAGGCTTTGTGATGCCGTACCGGGCATTGCCGATGTTTGGTGCCTTCAACGCGGCACGCGCCACCTTGAACCAATCATTTCTATGCTCACTTTCCAGCAAATCATCCTGAAGCTGCAGTCCTACTGGGCCGACCAGGGTTGCGCGCTTCTGCAGCCCTACGACATGGAAGTGGGCGCGGGGACGTCGCACACTGCTACATTTTTAAGAGCCCTTGGCCCCGAGCCCTGGCAAGCGGCCTATGTGCAGCCGAGCCGCCGCCCAAAAGACGGCCGCTACGGCGAGAACCCCAACCGCCTGCAGCACTACTACCAGTACCAGGTGGTGCTCAAGCCGGCGCCCGCCAACATCCTGGAGCTGTACCTGGGCAGCCTGGAGGCGCTGGGCTTTGATTTGAAGCAAAACGACATCCGCTTTGTCGAGGACGACTGGGAAAACCCGACGCTGGGCGCCTGGGGCCTGGGCTGGGAAGTCTGGCTCAACGGCATGGAAGTGACCCAGTTCACCTACTTCCAGCAGGTCGGCGGCATTGACTGCAAGCCGACCACCGGCGAGATCACCTACGGCCTGGAGCGCCTGGCGATGTACCTGCAGGGTGTGGACAACGTCTACAACCTGACCTGGACCGACGGCTTGACCTATGGCGACGTGTACAAGCAAAACGAGGTCGAGCAATCAAGCTACAACTTCGAGCATTCCGATGCCGAATTCTTGTTCACCGCCTTTGCCGGGCATGAAAAGCAGGCGAAATACCTGATCGGCCAGCAGCTCGCCCTGCCGGCCTATGAGCAGGTGCTGAAAGCCGCGCACAGCTTTAACCTGTTAGATGCGCGCGGCGCCATCAGCGTGACCGAGCGCGCCGCCTACATGGGCCGCATCCGCACGGTTTCGCGCCTGGTGGCGCAGAGCTATTACGAAAGCCGCGAACGCCTGGGTTTCCCGATGGCGCCGCGCGCGTGGGTCGAGCAGATGGCCAAGACGACAGCCACAACAACAACAACGACGAAGAAGGGCGCCTGAGCCATGACCCCCGAAAACCTGCTGGTCGAACTGTTCGTCGAGGAACTGCCGCCCAAGGCGCTGAAAAAATTGGGCGATGCCTTTGCCGGCGTGCTGGCCGAGCAGCTCCGGGCGCTGGGGCTGGCCAGCGCCGAATCGGTGGTGACGGCTTATGCCTCGCCGCGCCGGCTGGCCGCGCACATCAGCCAGGTCTGGTGCAAGGCTGGCGACAAGGCGGTGCAGCAAAAGCTGATGCCGGTTGCCGTGGGGCTGAACGCCGCCGGCGAAGCCACGCCGGCGTTGCTCAAAAGGCTGCAGGCGCTGGGCGCCGATGTCTCGGACCCGGCCGCTGCGGTCGCCGCTTTGAGGCGCGCGCCCGACGGCAAGGCCGAGGCGCTGTTCTACGACAGCCTGCAGGCCGGCACCACGCTGGACACCGGACTGCAAAAAGCGCTGGAAGAAGCGATTGCCAAGCTGCCGATTCCGAAGGTCATGAGCTACCAGCTGGAGTCCGACTGCGTGCTGCCCGGCTGGACCAGCGTGAACTTTGTGCGCCCGGCGCATGGCCTGGTCGCGCTGCACGGCAGCACGGTGGTGCCGGTCAAAGTGCTGGGCCTGAGGGCTGGCAACACCACGCATGGCCACCGCTTTGAGGCGGCCGCCTGCCCGGTGCTGTTGCAGGACGCCGACAGCTACGAAGCCACGCTGGAAACCGATGGCGCGGTGATTGCCAGCTTTGCCCGGCGCAAGGCCGAGGTCGCCCGCCAGCTGGCCAAGGCGGCTGCCGACCTGGGCGGCGGCGTGCAGCCGATCGAGGACGATGCGCTGCTTGATGAGGTGACCGCGCTGGTCGAGCGTCCCAATGTGCTGGTTTGCGAATTCGAAGCCGAATTCCTGGCGGTGCCGCAGGAGTGCCTGATCCTGACGATGAAGGCCAACCAGAAGTATTTTCCGCTGCTGGGCGCCGATGGCCGGCTGACCAACCGCTTTTTGGTCGTCAGCAATATCCGCCCGACTGATCCCACTGCGGTGATTGGCGGCAACGAGCGCGTGGTACGCCCGCGCCTGGCCGATGCGAAATTCTTTTTCGACCAGGACCGCAAGAAAACCCTGGCGTCGCGTGTCGCCGGGCTGGACAAGGTGGTTTATCACAACAAGCTGGGCTCGCAGGGCGAGCGCGTGGAGCGCGTGCGGGCGATTGCCCGGGCGATTGGCCAGCAGCTGGGCGGCGCGGTGCTGGCTGGGCAGGCCGATCAGGCGGCGCTGCTGGCCAAGTCCGATCTGGTCACCGACATGGTCGGCGAATTCCCGGAACTGCAGGGCACCATGGGGCGCTACTACGCGCTGAACGACGGCCTGGCCCTGGACGTGGCCGATGCGATTGAAGACCATTACAAGCCGCGCTTTGCCGGCGATGCACTGCCCCGAAACGCGGTGGGCCTGGTCGTCGCACTGGCCGACAAGCTTGAAACGCTGGTCGGCATGTTCGGCATCGGCAACCTGCCGACCGGCGACAAGGACCCGTTCGCGCTGCGCCGCCATGCGCTGGGCGTGGTCCGGATGCTGGTGGAAAAAGACCTGCCGCTGAACCTGGGCGATCTGGCGACGGCTGTGGCGGCGGTGTTTGGCGACAAGATTGCCGATGCCACGCCAGCGCTGACGAGCTTCATCTACGACCGCTTTGCCGGTGCCCTGCGCGAGCAGGGCTTCAGCGCGCAGGAAGTCGATGCCGTGCTGGTCCTGCAACCGCAGCGCCTGGGCGATGTCGCCAAGCGCCTGGCCGCTGTCCGCGCCTTTGCCGCCCTGCCCGAAGCGCCCGCCCTGGCCGCTGCCAACAAGCGCATCGGCAACATCCTGAAAAAAGCGCTGGAAGTCGACCCGCATGTCAGCGAACTGCTGCTCAAGGAAGCGGCAGAAATCGCGTTGTACATGACCATGAAGGACATTGTTCCCAAGGCCAACGCACAGTTTGATGCCGGCGACTACACCGCCTCGCTGCAAACGCTGGCGGCCCTGCGCGCGCCGGTCGATGCCTTTTTCGACAGCGTGATGGTCAATGCCGAGGAACCCGACCTGCGGCTGAACCGCCAGGGCCTGCTCAAAAGCCTGCAGGGCGCGATGAACCGGGTGGCCGACCTGTCGCGCCTGGCGGCTTGACGCGGCGATGCCTTCTGCCAAAGCCCTGAAGCGCAGCAGGCCCAGTCCTGCGGGTCACGGCTGGACAGCGCAGCGCAGCGCCTGGCTGCTGTTTGCGCCGCCGGCGTTCCTGGTGGCGGTGCGCTGGCTGCTGCAACTCGTGGACGACCGCCAGAGCGCCGCTCCAGCGCTGCTCCTGGCGCCGGTGTCCAGCACGGCCGGCGCGCTGGAGCTGCTGTGGCCGGCGGCCCTGGCGCTGGCCCTGCTGGTCGCGGCGGGGCTGGTCATTCGCCGGCTGGGCTGGCAGCGCGTCATGCCGGGGGTCGGCGCGGCCTGGCTTTTCCTCTGGCTGGCAGGCAGCGGCGCGCTGGTAGCGCGCCACCTGAACCGCCAGCATCTTTTTTTGCAGGAGCTGGCGACATCAGGCGCAGCGCCGGCGCAGGTAAAAGCCCGCGTCCTGGCCGCCCAGCCCAGACCGGCCAGCCTGCGCAGCCTGGGCGGCACCGAGCTGGTGCTGCAGGTCGGCGGCCTGACGGTTCCGCAGCGCCTGCTGATTGGCGAGGCCGGCGCTGCGCTGCTTCAGCCCGGCGACATGCTGGCTTTGCAGCTTGCCCCCGGCCGCTTCGGCGGCTTGTTTGTGACCGGCTGGCAGGCGCCGCCACCCACCGACCCTTTGGCGAAAATCCCATGAAACTTGTCATCCTTGACCGCGACGGCACCATCAACAGCGACAGCGACGACTTTGTCAAGACGCCGGAGGAATGGCTGCCTTTGCCCGGCGCGCTCGAAGCGATTGCGCGGCTCAACCATGCCGGCTGGCATGTGGTGATCGCCTCCAACCAGTCGGGCCTCGGGCGCGGCCTGTTCGACGTGGTGTCGCTCAACGCCATGCATGCCAAGATGCAAAAGCTGCTGGCCGTGCAGGGCGGGCGCATCGATGCGGTGTTTTTCTGCCCGCACACGGCCGAGGAAAACTGCCACTGCCGCAAGCCCCAGCCCGGCCTGTTCGAGCAGATCGGCCTGCGCTTTGGCGTGCAGCTGGCCGGCGTTCCCACCGTGGGCGATTCGCTGCGCGATGTGGTGGCCGGCGCGGCGGCCGGCTGCGAGCCGCACCTGGTGCTGACCGGAAAATCGGCCAAGTACCGGGATCAGGCGCTGCCCGCAGGACTGCCGCCCGGCACCCTGGTGCACCGCGATCTGGCGGCCTTTGCCGACGTCCTGCTGGGGCGCGGCGCGGCGCCTGAAATCGCTGGCTAAGCGCTATTAAATATATAGCTGTAAAGATATGCACGACCTGCACCAAAGCCATGAATGATGCTGATCCAGGTGGCCGGGGCGCGCTGCCGCGCCGCGCTAGCCCCACACCGCTTCACCCACTCCGCCGGAATTCCTGACATGCCCTTGATTCGCTCGATTTTGCACATGCTGTGGCTGGTTCTGACCGTCATTCCCTGGGCGCTGTTCGTCGTCATTGCGTCGCTGTTTGTCAGCAGCACCACGATGTACTGGATGTGCGCCCGCTGGCTCAAGCTGGCGGTGGACAGCGGCACCTGGATTCTGGGCATAAAAAACCGCATCACCGGCATGGAAAACCTGCCCACCGGCCCCAAAAGCGCCGCCGTGCTGCTGTGCAAGCACCAGTCGACCTGGGAAACCTTGACCATGCCGGCGATCATGCCGCACCCGCTGGCCTATGTGTTCAAGAAGGAGTTGCTCTACATTCCTTTTTTCGGCTGGGCCATGGCGCGCATGGACATGATCCACATCGACCGCAGCCAGCGGGCGCAGGCGTTCGGCAAGGTGGTCGCCCAGGGCAAGCGGCTGATGGACCAGGGTACCTGGGTGATCATGTTTCCCGAGGGAACGCGCATCAACCGCGGCCAGCAGGGCGTGTACAAGTCGGGCGGCACCCGGCTGGCGATCGACACCGGCGCGCCGGTGATCCCGATCGCGGTGACCTCGGCCAAATGCTGGCCGCGCAAGGCCTTCATCAAACGGCCGGGCATCGTCGACATTTCCATCGGCAAGCCGATTCCCAGCGCCGGCCGCAAGCCCGACGAGCTGATGCGCGAAGTCGAAGCCTGGATCGAAGCGGAGATGCGCCGCCTCGACCCCGAGGCCTATGCCGGCCGCAGTGCCCCGCCCATGCGGTCCCGCCCCTGAACCAGTGATGCCGTCAGCTTGCCCGACCCGCAAGCCGGCAGGCCTTGGCCGCCGGCTGGTTCAGCTGACGCTGGACTTTCTCAAGCCGGACCGGCCCGCCGGGCCCGCCAGCGCCGACAAAGTCTTCGACTATTCACAAAAATTGCCCGATGCGCTTGTCGATAGTGATTTAGTAGCTATGAAAAACGTAGCAGATCAGCCGCCGCCGTACATTGACAAATTTGTCCATCCGCGCGCCTCGCGGCAGGGGGTGCTCGATGGCCGGCTGGTGGCCTATGAGGTCAAGCGCGGAAAACGCCGGACCATCGGCTTTGGCGTCGGCAGCGACGGCCTGACGGTCAGCGTGCCAAGCGG
>JACMQR010000168.1 GCA_014376885.1 Polaromonas sp. | reverse complement strand
GGCGGCGTTGATGTCGGTCTGGGTCAGCCGGCGCGGCGGGTTGAGGGAAAAGGACAGGCTGGCGGCCAGCAGCAGGGCCAGCACCACGACCGCCACCCAGAGCAGCTGGTTGTTGCGGGCGGCCAACTGCGTCCGAAGCCGGCTGAAAGACGGCCCTGGCCCGCCGGCCGCCGCGAGATTTGCCTGGGTTGCCTGATTCTGGACCGGACCGGACAGGTCGGGCGCGACCCGGGCGGTTGCCAGGCCAGCGCGGCTGGAATTGCTGTAAAGGGCAGGCCTGCGCATCCATTCACCTGTGGGGGTAATGTCAAGAAATGACGAGACAAAAATGCACCGTAGCACGATTTTTCGATCAGTGCAGCCTTCTTGAGTGCCCTTAAAAATCTCCTGAAACAGCTGCTTTAGGTTTGTTGCAAACAACTTCCATGAAGGGCGCCTTTGGCCGCCGCCCCGGCAGGGGCAGCGCCGTCAGCCGGGTTAACCCGGCGAGACCCGGCCAGACCGGTTTGACCGGTCACGGCGCCTGCGGGCTTTCGATCTGTGTCAACATCCTGGCAATCGGCCCAAAGCCTTCTCCGACTTTTACTGCATGACCTTCTGGATCGACACGCATTGCCATCTTGACGCCGCAGAGTTCGCCGGCGACGTGGCCGATGTCCGGGCACGTGCGGCGGCGGCCGGTGTCGGGCATTGCGTATTGCCGGCGGTGGCAGCAAGCAACTTCGGCACGGTGCGCCGGCTGGCGCATCAATTCTCGGACAGCTATGCCCTGGGCATTCACCCGCTGTGCGTGCCCGGCGCGCAAGAGGCCGACCTGCAGGCGCTGGACGCAGAGCTGACACTGCACCGGCTTGACCCGCGCCTGGTTGCTGTCGGGGAAATCGGGCTGGACTATTTCGTGCCGGCGCTCCAGCAAAGCCCGCTGCGCGAGCGCCAGGAGTATTTTTACCGTGAGCAACTTGTGCTGGCGCGCAAGCACCAGCTGCCGGTCGTGCTGCATGTGCGGCGTTCGGCCGACAAGCTGCTCAAGCACCTGCGCGCGCTCAAGCCCGAGGGCGGCTGGCACGGCATCGGCCATGCCTTCAACGGCAGCGAGCAGCAGGCAACGGAATTCATCAAGCTCGGCTTCAAGCTCGGCTTTGGCGGCAGCCTGAGCTTTGACTCGGCCCGGCAGATCAGGCGCCTGGCGGTCAGCCTGCCGCTTGATGCGCTGGTAATGGAAACCGACTCGCCCGACATTGCCCCGCACTGGCTTTACCGCACGGCCGCGCAGCGGGCGGACGGGCAGGCCCAGGGGCGCAACGAGCCGGGCGAGCTGCCGCGCATCGCCGGCGTGCTGGCCGAGCTGCGCGGCATGACGGCAGGCGCGCTGGCGGCTGCCACCACCGCCAACGCCGTGCAGGCCTTTCCCAAGCTGCGCGAGCTGCTGCCAGGTTGAGCAGCCTGGCCGCGCAGCGCCCCGGCGGCCACCGGTCGGCCGGCGTTCAAAAATTTGCAAGCTTTTTGGCCTGACGTGCTTTGCCCGCTGATGTTTATAGCTATAAAATACGTAGCAACTACGGCGCTTCAGCGGACCGGGCCCGGCGCACCTGCTGCCCGGCCTGGTGCGCGGCGGTCCTCGCAACCCATGAAAAGACAGGCAAGCCATGAGTTCACCCCCGCTTCCTTCTGCCGCCCAAGACGTTTTCAAGGCCTGGGCAATGGAGCGTGCGGCGCAGCGCCAGGGCGGCCTGTCGCCGCGCTCGCTGGCGTCCTACCATTCGCTGTGGACCGGCTGGACCGAGTATCTGCTCGCCAGCAAGTCGCTGGCCTGGCACGAGGCTCGCTCTGCCGATGTACGGGCCTACCTCGAAGCCCTGAGCCCGCGGGCGCAGGCGCGCGGGCTGGTGCATGTCAGCACCGTGACGCAGCGGCGCTACTACCGGGTGCTGAAAAAGATCTACGCCTTCGCCCAGGCCAGGCAGTGGGTGGCCGATAACCCGGTGGACGCCGGCGCGTCGGTGTCGCCCACCGAGCAGATGGACTCGCTGGTGTTTCATGCGCTTGACTGGCAGGCGCTGCTTGAAGCCGTGCCGCTGCCGGCCGACCCGCCGCCCGAGGATCAGCCCTGGCTGGGGGTGCGCGACCAGGCCATCTTGCGGCTGATGATGCAGTCGGCCCTGACGGTGGCCGAACTGGCCGGGCTGGACATCGGCGACGTGCAGCATCCCCGGCTGGGCTCTGCCCATGGCGTGGGCGAGCTCTGGCCGGCGCAGGGCGCGCCTGCCAGCGGGGACGGGCCGGCGGTGATGCTCGACCTGAACGGCGCCAGAAAAGCGCAGGCCCGGCGCATTGCCCTGCCGCCCGAGGCGAGCCTGGCCGTGCTGGCCTGGCTGACCGCGCGCGCCACCTTGCCGTTGCCGCAGGACGCCGGCACGCCGCTGTTCGTTTCGCGCAAGAAAGCCGGCCGGCTGACGCCGCGCGCGCTGTTTCACCTGGCCAACCGGCATGTCAATGCGGTCCTGGGGCCGCGCTACCCGCACACCGTGCTGGCCCATGCCGGGCCGATGACGCTGCGCAATTCGTGCATCGTTCGCTGGCTGGACGCCGGCCAGCCCGAAGAGGACATCCTGGCCCGGGCCGGTCTGCGTGAAAGCCAGGCGCTGCTGCGCCTGCGCAAGCATGTGCACACCGGCCAGGGGCATGAAGCCGGCCTGCCGGACGCCTGAGGCGCACCATCGCCGCTGCACCCGCCGAACCCGCCTGACATATTCCGGACCCATCTCATGCCCAAAAAAGACAACGCTACCCCGCCTGCCAATCTGCCCGAGGTCAATTTTTCCGACTTCGGCGATGTGCGCTGCCTGCATTTGGGCACCGAATGGGTCCAGGGCACGATGCTGCGCGCCGCGCCCTACGACATCGAGCTGGAGTATGTGCAGCGCATGATGGCCGGCCTGCTGTTTCTGGATGCTGACGCGGTGGCCAAAAAGCACGCCATGCAGCTGGGCCTGGGGTCAGCCGCGCTGACCAAGTTCTGCCGCAAAAAGCTGCGCATGAAAACCACCGCCATCGAGATCAATCCGCAGGTGGTCACCGCTTGCCGGCTCTGGTTCAAGCTGCCCCGGGACGATGCCCGGCTGCAGGTCATCGAAGCCGATGCCGCCGATGAAATCAAAAAGCCGGCGCACCAGGGCACGGTGGACTTGCTGCATGTCGACCTGTACGACCACGAAGCAGCCGCGCCGGTGCTCGACGATGCCGATTTTTATGCCTGTTGCCGGGATCTGCTGACCGAGGACGGCACCATGACCGTCAACCTGTTCGGCCGCGACTCGAGCTATGTGCAGTCGCTGGTGCGCATGGCCGAAGCCTTCGGACCGGAGTCTGTCTGGGCCTTCAGCCCGACGCGAGAGGGCAACACCGTGGTGCTGGCCCAGCGTGAGCCCAGTCGGCCCGGCCGCGCCGAGCTGCTTGAGCAGGCCGGCGTCATTGCGTCCCGCTTTGGCCTTCCGGCCAAGAAATGGCTGCGCCTGTTTCGCCCAGTGGCTTGAGGCCGCGCCCGGGGCTGCCCCCAAAAGGCGCGGGCACCAGGCCCGCCACGGCTTTTTCTACTCGATGGCAATCACTTTGGCGGGCAAAGTCCGGCTTGGCGTTTTCCGGAAATTACGCAGAAAAACAAACAGCTGCCAGACGATCAAGGCGCCTATCAGGCTGAGGATGGTGGCGCTGATCGGGCGGTTGACGAACACATTGAAGCTGCCCCGGCTGAGCAGCATGGCCCGGCGAAAGTTTTCTTCCAGCATCGGGCCCAGGATAAAGCCCAGCAGCAGGGGTGCTGCTTCCATTTCCAGGCGCAAAAACAAGTAACCGATGCCGCCAAAAAGCGCGGTGGTGTAAATGTCGTCGATGCTGTTGTTGATGCTGAACGTGCCGATGCAGCAGAAAAACATGATCGAAGGAAACAGCACGGTGTAAGGGATTTTGAACACCGACAGCCAGTAGCGCACCAGGGGCACGTTGAGGACCAGCAAAAAGCAGTTGCCTATCCACATGCTGGCCACCAGCCCCCAGAAAATATCCGGATGCGTGGCGATCATGTTCGGGCCGGGCTGGATGCCCTTGACGACAAAAGCGGCCATCATCAACGCCATCACCGCATTTTCGGGAATTCCGATGGCCATCAGCGGTATGAAGCTGGTGCGCGCTGCGGCCTCGTCGGCCGCTGCCTGGCCGGCCACGCCTTCGATACAGCCGGTGCCGATTTCGTGCTTGTATTTGCTGAACTTCTTGTCAGCGGCATAGGCGGCAAACTGGGCAATGGTCGGCCCGCCGCCGGGCAGGATGCCCAGGATCGAGCCGATGACGCTGCCGCGCAAGGCGCTGGGGATGATGCGTTTGAACTCTGGCCAGGTTGGCATGAGCTTGATTTCGCCGTTGAAAGGCGTCAGGACATTTTTATTGTCGAGATTTTTAACCACCTCTGCAATGCCGAAGCAGCCCAGCGCAATGCTGATCAGGCCAATGCCGTCCATCAGGAAAGGCAGGTCCATGGTGTAGCGCGCCACGCCGCTGTTGACGTCGGTACCGACCATGCCGAGCAGAACGCCAATCATGGCCATGGCCAGGCCATTGAGAAGGCTTCCGGCGCTGACGAAGCTGACGCAGAAAAACCCGAGCAGCATCAGCGCGCAGTAGTCGGCCGGGCCAAATAAAAGGCCCACTTCGCCAAGCGCTGGTGCCATGGTCGAAAGTACAACAATTGCCACGGTACCGCCAATGAAGCTGGAGATGCCCGCCGTAAATAGCGCCAGGCCCGTCTTGCCCTTGAGCGTCATCTGGTAGCCGTCAATACAGGCCACGATACTGCTGGCGTGCGGGATCTTCATGGTGATCGCGCTCACACTATCGCCGTATTGGGCCCCGTAGTAAATGCCGGCCAGCATGATGAGCGCGCCGCCAGTGGGAATTGAATACGTCAGTGGCAGCAGCAAGCTGATGGTGGACAAAGGGCCAAGCCCGGGTAGCAGGCCGATAAGCGTGCCCACCGTGCAGCCCAAGGCGCAGTAAAAAAGGTTTTGCAGGGTTAGCGCGTGTTCAAAACCAAACGCGAGGTTGTGGAGGACTTCCATGTTCAGTACAGCGGCAGGTTAAGGCCGAGAAAGTTTTTAAAGGCAAAGGCAATGGCAATCAGCCCCACCGAGATTTTGATGTTGCGCACCACTGAATACGAGGTGCCCGCAAACGTCGAGACGAACACCATGAAAATGATGCCGACGATCATGTTGATGAACTGCGAGGCCAGTGCCAACCCGCACAGGCTGGTGATGATCAGGACAATATTTTTGACGTTGTAGCTCAGGGGAACCGGGGCATCGAAGTGCGAGCGAACTATGGTGATCACGCCAATGCAAAGCAAAAACGAGCTGACCATCAGGGGAAACAGCCCCGGACCTGACCGGCTCAATTGACCTATCTTGTAGTTGAACGACACGAGGCCAAAGAGCAGGGCGATCGCTATGATGCACAAGCCCCTGACAAAGTTTCGGTTGGTCATGTTCATGTCAGGTAACTCCTGGGTTGCGCCTTCGGGGCGCTGTCATGAAAGGGGGGGTGGGTCATGCTTGTCTCCTTGTGGTTTGGTTCCGCGCCTTCCGGTCATGCATATATGCAGTCGACAAGGTGCTTGGCGGCAAACGGATGTTAGGGAGCCATGCTTCCAATCGGCTTTCGTTTGGCGCGCGCAGCCTCAAAATACGTGTTATCACTAACAGGGAAAGTGACGTAGCCACAAGCGGACATCCCGAAGCCGGTTGCCGTTTTGTGCGCATGCGCTTTGTGGTGAAGTGCGCCTGATGACAGGCGCTAGGTCTGGCCTCAGCAGTTGACCCGGCAGGTGGTCAGCTGATGGCCAGCGGCAGGCTCAGGATGGCCCGCAAGCCACGTGTGCCTGAGGCCGCGACGTTGGGACTGGCCGGAAGGTCTGCCAGCGTTATATCGCCGCCGTTGCGCCGTGCGTAAGCGCGGGCAATGGCCAGGCCCAGCCCGGCCCCATGCCGGCCTTTGCCTTTGTCAGTAGCTGGGCTGGCGTGATTAAAGCGTTTGAAAACATCTTCCCGACGGGTCGGAGCAATGCCCGGACCGTTGTCCAGCACTTCAGCCAGCGCCATGCCATCCCGGCTGCTCACCATCACGGTGATGTGTCCGCCTGAAGGTGTGTAGGCAATCGCGTTGTGAACCAGATTGGCAAGCGCTTCGTGCAGTTCCGGGCCTATGGCCAGCACCGCAAGAAAAGGCGCAGCAGCCCGCCAGCCTGAGGTGTCATGGGTATCGTCAAGGGTGGCGTCCATCCAGCCCAGATCCTGATTTTTTTCGTGAGCCAGTGTCAGGTACTGCAGCACCACATCACGCGCAATCGTGTTGAGGTCCACAACCGTTGGTGCGTCTGCGGGCTGGGTGTTGTCGCTTGCGTTGGCCAGCGACAGCAGTTGCTCGCACAAGCGCCTGCTGCGTGAGATTTGGGTGACGATGGCCCGTAATGTTTCGTGAAGCTGTGCGGGGTCTTTTTCACGCAATGCAACGCCGGCCTGGGTCAGCATGATGGCCAGTGGTGTACGCAGCTGGTGCGACGCATCGGCCAGAAACTGCGACTGCTGGTCCAGCAAGTCGCGGTAGCTGGCAACGTGCTGGTTAACGGCCTCTACCAGTGGTGCGACCTCATGCGGTACGCCACTGGTATCAAGTGGCTGGAGCGCATGGCCCTGGCTTTGCAATACGGATTTGCGAAGTCGTTCCAGCGGCCGCAAAGACCAGGTCACCCCCAGCCAGACCAGCATAATCACGACCAGCAGCATGCGAGCATCGCGCAGCAACTGCTGCTGCAAGGTCGCCGCTTGCGCTTCATCGCGTGGCCTGGTGCTTTCGGCTGCCTGAACCAGGAGGTCAAAGCGCTGGCCGTGGCCGTCCACCACCTGGCTTTGCAGTGCCACTACACGGACCGGGTAGTCACGGTAATAGCTGTCGTACCAAACAGCGGGTGGGGCCCCTGCAGACGTTGCCGGTGAGGCTGTGGCCGAAGCAGGTGAAGGGACTGGCGCAGGCAACACAGGTGGCAGAGGCAGGTCTGCCTCACCCAGCAACGTCAGAGTGCGCGGCGGTGTTGTCGCAGTGTTTCGGACGGCCCCGTGGGGTACATGAGGGGTCAGGCCGACATGCAGGTGTTTGTGCTGCGGACTGGCGGCTTCGAACATGGCTTGCACGAGTGGCGGTGAATTCAACTGGAGCGAA
Source organism: Polaromonas sp. (assembly GCA_014376885.1). Taxonomy (GTDB): domain Bacteria; phylum Pseudomonadota; class Gammaproteobacteria; order Burkholderiales; family Burkholderiaceae_C; genus Polaromonas. The sequence goes on along the minus strand of JACMQR010000168.1, from coordinate 2,178 downwards.
CCGTCCGGCCCCACGGAGAGGCTGCCTCTCAGTGCGATCACTGATTCGAGCATGACCTGGTCATAGGCGTCCTGCACCAGATTTCGAAGTGCACGGTAGTCGTTCCAGCTGTCGAGCGCCAGCAAGCCCAAAATACCCGGCAGCAATAGCGTCAGCAGACGCGCGCGAATGCCAAACCGGTCGGGGTCAGTCCGGAAGATTTTCATGCGCGATGCTTTCCAGCATATAGCCGAGGCCGCGCACGGTGACAATACGCACGTCGCGCCCGGCCAGCTTGCGGCGCAGCCGGTGAAGCACGAGCTCGATGGCGTCCGGGCCGGCGTCGCTGTCAGCAGGAAAAACCTTGCCCCAGAGCTGTGACTTCTCGACCGGAGAACCGCTGCGTGCCAGCAATACCGACAGGGCGGCACTCTCGCGCGGGGTGAGCTGAAGCAGCGAACCGGCGAGCATGAAGGCGCGGCTGTCATGTGCACAGGACAAGGAGCCGCATTGCAGCGGTGCGTGGGAGCGCCCCCGGCTGCGCCTGACCAGTGCCGCAAGGCGGGCCTCCAGCTCTTCGATCGCGAAGGGTTTGGTCAGAAAGTCGTCTGCCCCGACGTTCAGGCCCTTCACGCGGTCTTGCAGTGCGCCCTGCGCCGTCAGCACCAGCACGGGGGTACGGTTACCGGCTTTGCGCATGTCCGCCAAAATCGTGAGTCCGTGTTTGTCTGGCAGTTGCAGGTCGAGCACCACCGCGTCATAGTCGTTGCTGGCCAGCAGCGACTCCGCTGTGGCGGCATCTGGCGCGTGGTCCGGCACGAAGCCGCTCTGTTTGAATGCGCGCACCAGCCACGACGCCATGTCGGCTTCGTCCTCAACAAGTAGAAGGCGCATGTCAGTGCAACCCGACCTGGTAACTCAACACAGGCTGTTGGTCGGGCATAAAGGCTTCATTGGAAGGGCAGGTCGTCAATATGTTCATGGGGGCTTTCTTCGGGAAGTATAAATTCCACCAGTCATTCCATAAACGCCGCGTGCCCGCCCTGGCAATCATCCCGCCGATGCCAGCAGCCAGACCCGGGCGAATTCCTCCTGCTCAGGCTTGAAATACTCGATTTGAAAAGAGGCAACCGCAGTGATCAAAAACAGCAAAGCCTGATCGCGCCAGCGCAAGTCTCCCACCAGTGCCAGCCGTTTGACATTGGGCTGTATAACGGCATCTTCCTCAATGTCTTCCCAACTGGCGAATGCTTCAAAGCTTTTGAATGCCTCATCTATCAGGATCAGCATGTAGATCGGTCCGTTCGCCAGGATGTAGTTGTATATCTGACGTTTGGTCTGGTCTACCTCATCGCGCTTGAGCTCTCCACTGCCGCGGATGACCACCAGGTTGCCCTCTTCAAATGAAACACTGACGGTCATCAAACTCCCCTGCTGGTGCTGGTCCGTTTACAAGGCTGCCTTATTTCTGGATATCGCCCATGCAGAGGTATTTCATTTCAATGTATTCCTCCATGCCGTGGCTGGAGCCTTCGCGGCCCAGGCCCGATTGTTTGACGCCGCCAAAAGGCACGTGCTCTGACGCAATCACGCCGACGTTGATGCCCACCATGCCGTACTCCAGCGCTTCTGCCACGCGGTAAATACGGCCGATGTCGCGGCTGTAAAAATAGCTGGCCAGACCAAACTCGGTGTTGTTGGCGGCGTCGATGGCTTCCTGGTCTTTGCTGAAGCGAAACACCGGTGCAAACGGGCCGAAGGTTTCTTCCCGGGCGCACAACATGTCTGAGGTGGCTTCGGAGACCACTGTGGGCTCAAAAAACTGGCCCTGCAGTTTGTGTCCACCGGCCAGCAGCTTGCCGCCTTTGGCCAATGCATCAGCCACGTGGCGGGCCACCTTCTCAACCGCCGCGTCTTCAATCAATGGGCCCTGGACGACGCCGTCTTCAAACCCGTTGCCGACCTTGAGTAGTTTGACTTTGGCGGCAAATTTTTCAACAAACTGGTCATAAACGCCGTCTTGCACATAAATGCGGTTGGCACAGACGCATGTCTGGCCGGCATTGCGGTATTTGCTGGCCATGGCACCTTCGACGGCAGAATCAACATCTGCATCGTCAAACACGATGAAGGGCGCGTTGCCGCCAAGCTCCAGGCTCAGCTTTTTAACGGTAGGCGCGCTTTGCGCCATCAGGATGC
>JACMQR010000167.1 GCA_014376885.1 Polaromonas sp. | reverse complement strand
TGCATGATCGTGTGCAACGACGCCACCGTGAAGGGCGGCACCTACTACCCGCTGACCGTCAAGAAGCATTTGCGCGCGAAGGAAATCGCCCAGCAAAACAACCTGACCTGCATTTACCTGGTCGATTCGGGCGGCGCGAATCTGCCGAACCAGGACGAAGTCTTCCCGGATCGCGACCATTTCGGCCGCATCTTTTTCAACCAGGCAACCATGAGTTCGCTGGGCATTTCGCAGATTGCCGTGGTGATGGGGTCGTGCACCGCAGGCGGCGCCTATGTGCCTGCCATGAGCGACGAAAGCATCATTGTCAAGAACCAGGGAACGATTTTCCTGGGCGGCCCGCCGCTGGTGAAGGCCGCCACGGGCGAAGTCGTGACCGCTGAAGACCTGGGCGGCGGCGACGTTCACACCCGTCTTTCGGGCGTGGCCGACCACCTGGCGCAAAACGATCTGCATGCGCTGGCGCTGGCGCGTGCCTCGGTCAAGAATTTGAATAAAAACAAGGTGCTGGCGCAGGCAGGACGGGCGTCAGTAGCTCCTGAATTCGTAGCAGAGGAGCTCTACGGCGTGATTCCGGTCGATGTGCGCAAGCCGTTTGATGTGCGCGAAATCATCGCCCGCATCGTCGATGGCAGCGACTTTGACGAGTTCAAGGCGCGCTACGGAACCACCATCGTCTGCGGCTTTGCGCACATCGAAGGCATGCCGGTTGGCATCATCGCCAACAACGGTATTTTGTTCAGCGAGTCGGCGCTCAAGGCGACGCATTTCATCGAACTGTGCTGCCAGCGCAAGATTCCGCTGGTGTTCTTGCAGAACATCACTGGCTTCATGGTCGGCCGCAAATACGAAAACGAGGGCATTGCCCGCAACGGCGCCAAGATGGTGACCGCCGTGGCCACCGCCGCCGTGCCCAAGTTCACGATCATCATCGGCGGCAGTTTTGGGGCCGGCAACTACGGCATGTGCGGCCGGGCGTTTTCGCCGCGCTTTTTGTGGATGTGGCCGAACGCGCGCATCAGCGTCATGGGTGGCGACCAGGCCGCCGGCGTGCTCGCCACCGTCAAGCGCGACGGCATCGAGGGCAAGGGCGGCGCCTGGAGCGCCGAGGAAGAAGAAGCCTTCAAGGCGCCGATCCGCAGCCAGTACGAGCACCAGGGCCACCCTTATTACGCCACCGCGCGGCTGTGGGACGACGGCGTGATCGACCCGGCCGACACCCGCCGCGTGCTGGCGCTGGGCCTGAGCGCCTCGCAGAACGCGCCGATTCCCGAGACGAAGTTCGGTTTGTTCAGGATGTAAGCCATGACCGCATTGCAAATAACCCAGGAATCCGCCGTGCTGACGATTACCCTCAGCCGTCCCGACATACGCAATGCCTTCAACGACGAAGTCATTGCCGAGATCACCGCCGCCTTTCAGGACGCCGCCAGCCGCGCCGAGGTGCGCGCCGTGGTGCTGGCCGCTGTGGGCCCGGCCTTTTGCGCCGGCGCCGATCTGAACTGGATGCGCCGCATGGCCGACTACACGCGCGCTGAAAACCTGGCAGACGCTGGCGCGCTGGCCGAGATGCTGCGCGTGATGTACGAATGCCCCAAGCCGACCATCGCCCGCATCCAGGGCGATGTCTATGCCGGCGGCATGGGGCTGGTGGCAGCCTGCGACATGGCGGTCAGTGTGGACACGGCGAATTTTTGCCTGAGCGAGGTCAGGCTGGGGCTGATTCCGGCCACCATCAGCCCGTATGTGATCCGCGCCATGGGCGCGCGGGCGGCGCACCGCTACTTTTTGACGGCCGAGCGCTTTGACGCGAAGGAAGCACACCGCATCGGCTTCGTCCATGAAGTTGTCAGCGTCGATCAGTTGGATGCCAAAGTGGCGGAACTGACGAACGCCTTGGTCAGCGCCAGCCCGAACGCGGTGCGCAGTTGCAAGACGCTGGTGCAGGAGGTGGCCGGGCAGGGCATCGAGGCGCCGCTGATCGGCCGCACCGTCGAAGGCATTGCCGACATCCGCACCAGCAGCGAAGGCCGGGAGGGCGTGCAATCCTTCCTGCAAAAGCGCAAGCCGTCCTGGCTGGCATGAAGCCGTTGATGAGTGCGCAAGCCCGACCCCTTGCCCGCCTGTGCCAGCACCGGCCGCGGAACTGGCTTTGCCAGGCCGCAGGCGGGACGGCCCCCCCTGGGGGCAGCGCAGTACGCGAAGCGACAAGCGTGGGGGTCTTATGAATGCTCTCGATACCGCGCAACTCGTGGCCTTGGCTGGCGCTGTCGGCTGGGCCAGCGGCATCCGCCTGTACCTGGTGCTGCTGCTGACCGGCCTGGCCGGCTACCTGGGCTGGATGCCGCTGCCGCAGGGCCTGCACCTGCTGGCCAACCCGGTGGTACTTGGCGCCAGCGGCTTCATGGTGTTCGTCGAGTTTTTCGCCGACAAGATTCCGGGGCTCGATTCGCTCTGGGACGTGGTGCACACCGTGATCCGCATTCCGGCTGGCGCGGCGCTGGCCGCCGGCGTGTTCAGCGCCGACAGCGCGGCCATGAGCCTGGTGGCGGCCCTGGTCGGCGGCACCCTGGCGGGCACCAGTTTTGCCGCCAAGGCGACGAGCCGGGCGGCCATCAATACGTCGCCCGAGCCGTTCAGCAACATCGGCACCTCGCTGGTCGAGGACACGCTTGTGCCGGCAGGCCTGTGGCTGGCGGTGGCCCATCCGCTTGTCTTTGTCCCTTTGCTGCTGGTGGTGCTGGTGCTGAGCCTCTGGCTGATCCGCGTTTGCTGGCGGTTTTTAAAGCAGCTGTTCACCCGCGTGGCGCGCATTTTCAGCGGCAAGCCCGATTCAGGATCGCCGCCCGCTTTCACCCTGAAGTCCCCCTTTTCCAAGAACGAGCCTCATGTTTAAAAAAATCTTGATTGCCAACCGGGGCGAGATTGCCTGCCGCGTGGCGGCTACCGCAAGGCGCATGGCGATCAAGACCGTCGCCGTGTATTCGGACGCTGATGCCAGCGCCAAGCATGTCGGTTTTTGCGACGAGGCGGTTTACATCGGCGGCAGCGCCCCAAAAGACAGCTACCTGCGCTGGGAACGCATCATCGAGGCGGCGAAAGCCACCGGCGCCGAGGCGATTCACCCCGGCTATGGATTTTTGAGCGAAAACGAGGACTTTGCCAAGGCCTGTGCTGCTGCCGGGCTGGTCTTCATCGGCCCGCCGGCGTCCGCCATCAAGGCCATGGGCCTGAAGTCCGAGTCCAAGCAGCTGATGGAAAAAGCCGGCGTGCCGCTGGTGCCCGGCTACCACGGCGCCGACCAGGACCCGGCGCTGCTGCAGCGCGAGGCCGACCGCATCGGCTACCCGGTGCTGATCAAGGCCAGCGCCGGCGGCGGCGGCAAAGGCATGCGCGCGGTGGACAAATCCGAGGATTTCGCAGCCGCGCTGGCCAGCTGCCGGCGCGAAGCGATCAACAGCTTTGGCAATGACACGGTGCTGGTTGAAAAGTACGCCCAGCGCCCGCGCCACATCGAGATCCAGGTGTTTGGCGACATGCACGGCAACTGTGTCTACCTGTTCGAGCGCGACTGCTCGGTGCAGCGGCGCCACCAGAAGGTGCTCGAAGAAGCCCCGGCGCCCGGATTGAGCGAGGCGATGCGCCAGCAGATGGGCCAAGCCGCCGTGGCGGCGGCGCGGGCGGTGAATTATGTCGGCGCGGGCACGGTGGAATTCATCGTCGAGCAGCGCGCCGATGGTTCGATGAACTTCTTCTTCATGGAAATGAACACCCGGCTGCAGGTCGAGCATCCGGTGACCGAGGCCATTACCGGGCTGGACCTGGTCGAGTGGCAGCTGCGTGTGGCTTCGGGCGAAGAGCTGCCACTGGCGCAGGACCAGCTGAAAATCAACGGCCATGCCATCGAGGCGCGCATCTGCGCCGAGAACCCGGACAACAATTTTTTGCCGACCACCGGCACGCTGCATATCTATGACAAGCCGGCCTGCACCGCCTTTGAGCGGGGCATGGTGCGCATCGACGACGGCGTGCGCCAGGGCGACACGATTTCGCCGTTCTACGACTCGATGGTCGCCAAGCTGATCGTGCATGGCCAAACCCGCGAAGAAGCCCTGGCCCGGCTGGACGAGGCGCTGGCGCAGACCCGCATTGTCGGCCTGGTTACCAACGTGCAGTTCTTGCGCCAGGTGGTGCGCAGCCCGTCGTTTGCCGGGGCCAACCTGGACACCGACCTGATTCCGCGCGAAGCGGCGGTGCTGTTCAAACAGGAGCCGGTGGGTCTGGCGCTGGCCGCCGCAAGCGCGGTTGCCCAGACCTTGCTGAGCGAAAAGGCCGCCGAAGGCAGCGACCCGTTCAGCCGGCGCGATGGCTGGCAGACGCATGGCGTGACGGTGCGGCCGTTCGAGTTCGAATTTCACGGCGAGCCGGCGAAAGCCGCCTTGGCCTATGGGCATGACGGCGCTTTGCAGCTAACGGTGGGCGGGGTAGCCGGTCCGCTGGTATTTTCAAACGGCGCGCAGGGCATCGACCTGCAATTCGCCGGCCAGCGCCTGAATGCCACGGTGTACACCCAGGGCGAGGTGGACCATGTGTTCACCGCCCGGGGCGCGACCCAGATCACCGCGATTGACCTGCTGGCCCATGCTGGCGAAAGCCTTGCCGAAGGCGGCCGCCTGAGCGCGCCCATGCCGGGCAAGATCTTGTCCTTCCTGGTCAAGGCCGGCGAAAAGGTTAAAAAGGGCCAGCCGCTGGCAGTGATGGAAGCGATGAAAATGGAGCACACGATTGCCGCGCCGGCCGATGGCGTCGTCGAGGAGCTGATGTATGCGCCCGGCGACCAGGTGAGCGAAGGCGAGGAGTTGCTGAAAATCGTTGTTTGAACTTCAAGAAAGCCCGAATGCGCATCAGTTTTTGCTGCACTGACACCAAAGCCCAGCCCTGGCTGGAAGGCTTGCGCGCTGCCTCGCTCGGCGCCGAGGTGGATGTCTGGTCAGCGGGCGCGCCGCCGGCCGATTACGCCGTGGTCTGGTCGCCGCCGCAGCAGTTCATCGACGAGCAGACCCGGCTCAAGGGCATTTTCAACATCGGCGCTGGCGTCGATGCGCTGATGAAGCTGCGCCTGCCGCCCGGCGTGCCGGTGGTGCGGCTGGACGACGCCGGCATGTCGGTGCAGATGGCCGAGTATGTCTGCCATGCGGTAATCCGGCATTTCCGGGAATTTGACGGCTACGAGGCGGACACGGCCGGGGGCAAATGGTCCTACCGCAAGCCGCGGCTGCGCGCCGATTTTCCGGTCGGTGTGATGGGCCTGGGCGTGCTGGGCGAGCGCGTCGGCCGGGCGCTGGCGCAATTTGACTTTCCGGTGCAGGGCTGGAGCCGCTCG
>JACMQR010000022.1 GCA_014376885.1 Polaromonas sp. | reverse complement strand
GAAAGTTTGGCGGCTTGAACGGTTGGGGTGTCGGCGTCATGGCTTAGTCATTAATTTTATGAATAACTAACATCACACATATAAAGTTGAATAGTATTAGTAAAAACCCTAATATACGGGCATTGGATGCCACCGCGCGTTCGCCAACCGACCCAAGGACATCACCATGACCAGCTTCACCAACGCCCCGCGCCCCGACCACCATCACGGCGCCGACCGTTTGGAGGCCCTGATGGAGGCGGTGCAACAGGCGCCGCGCCAGGTCTGGGGTAAGCGCGGAATGGTGCTGCTTCTCGGGTCTGCCTTGGTGGCGGCCGCCCTGGCGGTATCCTACGAAATCATGGACAGCGCGGCTGAAAGCCATCTGCTGATGGTCTGGATGGTGCTGTGGATGTCGCTGTTTGCAGCGCTGGCCTTTTTTGCCGGCAGCCTGGGCGCTGCTGCCCGGCGCTTGCGCAGCAGCCTGGACGGCTGGTCGCGCGGCCTGGCCGAAGCCCGCGCCGACCAGCGCCTGTGGGCCATTGCCCGCCAGGACGGCCGCGTGATGGCCGACCTGCAGTCGGCGCTGTCGCGCAGTGATGCATCGGATGCAGCCAAGGCGCCGGGTCGCCAGACGCGCACGCGCTGAAGGCGCAGCGCAAACGCGCCGCGGGTTGCTGCAGCGCGCCCAAGGGTGTCGCGACTGCCCCTGCAAAAAAGCCACCTGGGCAGGTGGCTTTTTTGTGTCCGGCGTTTGTTTGCAAACCCTGGCATGCCCATGCGCCAGCCCATGCAGGTCATGCGCCGGCCCGTGCTCGACCGGGGCTTCAGGCCGCCAGACGGCGCTCGATCGCGGCTTTGGTGTCGCCCAGCTCCCGGGGCAGGTGGTAGGCCAGCTGCTCGAACAACTCGGTATGGAGCTCCAGCTCTTCGAGCCAGGCGGCCTTGTCAATGCGGGTGACGCTGTCCCACTGCGCGGCGCTGAAGTCCAGGCCGGTCCAGTTCAGGTCGTCGTAGCCCGGGCTGACGCCGGTCACATGGTCCTGACCCTGGCCGGTGCCTTCGATGCGGTCGATCATCCAGGCCAGCACGCGCATGTTCTCGCCATAGCCGGGCCAGGCGAACTTGCCGTCGGCACCCTTGCGAAACCAGTTGGTGGTGTAGATCTTTGGCAGCGCAGCGCCCATGGCCTGCAGCTTTTCGCCCATGTCGAGCCAGTGCTGGAAGTAGTCGCTCATGTTGTAGCCGGCAAACGGCAGCATGGCGAACGGGTCGCGGCGCACCACACCAGCCTGGCCTGTGGCCGCTGCCGTGGTTTCGCTGCCCATGGTCGCGGCCATGTACACGCCTTCGGTCCAGCTGCGTGCCTCGGTCACCAGCGGCACGGTGGTCGAGCGGCGGCCGCCAAAGATGAAGGCGTCGATGGCCACGCCTTTCGGGTCGTCCCAGGCGCTGTCGAGCGCCGGGTTGTTGGTGGCGGCCACGGTGAAGCGCGAATTCGGGTGCGCGGCCTTGGCGCCGGTCTGTTTGGCGATTTCAGGCGTCCAGTCCTTGCCCTGCCAGTCGATCAGGTGCGCGGGCAGCGCCTTGCCGGGCGCGTCCTGCTCCATGCCTTCCCACCAGACATCGCCGTCGTCGGTCAGCGCGACATTGGTGAAGATGGTGTTGCCGCGCACGCTGAGCATGCAGTTCGGGTTGGTCAGCATATTGGTGCCGGGCGCCACGCCAAAGTAGCCGGCCTCGGGGTTGATGGCATAGAGCTTGCCGTCGGCGGCCGGCTTGATCCAGGCGATGTCGTCGCCGATGGTGGTGACCTTCCAGCCGTCAAAGCCGGCCGGCGGCACCAGCATGGAAAAGTTGGTCTTGCCGCAGGCGCTTGGAAAGGCCGCCGCCACATGGTACTTTTTGCCCGCCGGCGTGGTCACGCCCAAAATCAGCATGTGCTCGGCCAGCCAGCCTTCGTCACGGCCCATGTTCGACGCAATACGCAGCGCAAAGCATTTCTTGCCCAGCAGCGCATTGCCGCCGTAGCCCGAGCCGTAAGACCAGATTTCGCGCGTTTCGGGGTAGTGCACGATGTACTTGGTTTTGTTGCACGGCCATTTCACATCCGCCTGGCCCTGGGCCAGCGGCGCGCCGACGGTGTGCACGCAGGGCACGAAGCTGCCGTTGACACCCAGCACGTCAAACACCGCCTTGCCCATGCGGGTCATGATCTTCATGTTCACCGCCACATAGGCGCTGTCGGACAACTCGATGCCGATGTGGGCAATCGGCGAGCCCAGCGGACCCATGCTGAACGGCACCACGTACATCGTGCGGCCCTTCATGCAGCCGTCAAACAGCGGCTGCAGCGTGGCCCGCATGGCTTCGGGCGCCATCCAGTTGTTGGTCGGGCCGGCGTCTTCCTTGTTGGCCGAACAAATGTAAGTCCGGTCTTCGACGCGGGCCACGTCGGTCGGGTCGCTGTGCGCCAGAAAGCTGTTCGGGCGCTTGGCTTCATTCAGTTTTTTGAAGGTGCCGGCGTTCACCAGCTGCTGGCACAGCCGCTGGTATTCGGCATCGCTGCCATCGCACCAGTAAACCGTGTCGGGCTTGCACAGCGCTGCCATGTCGGCCACCCAGGCAATCAGTCTTGCATTCTTGACAAAAGCAGGCGTGTTGATCTCAAGCCCTTGCATGCTAGGTTGGTTCATTAAAAAAAGCTCCAAAGTAAAAAAGCGTGATGTCGATAAACGCCTGGCAGGGCCCGGACGGGCGGCGTTGGAGCCAGTGCGTTTTTCGAAATAAGGCTTGTGCAGGGAACTGGTCGGCGGCGGCTGGTTTCCAGAATCATTCTATGAACATCGCCCGCGGTTACCAGTGGGTTACCGGTAAAAGTTATGCAAACCGTGCATGACGTTATGCGTGGCCAGCCAGCCGGTGGACTGGGTCAGCGCTGCCGGTGCCCGCCAGGCTGCGCAACGGGCGGCTTGCGGATCACTCCTGGCGTCCGGGCCGCAGCTCCACCGTGCCCGCCAGCGCAATGCCGGGCGGTGCCTCGTAGTCGGCCACCACCCAGGCCCTGACGGACTGCTGCGCGGCCCGGTCCAGCTGCTGCAGCAGGTAGGCGCTGGACGGCCGGTCCAGCGCCATGAAGGGCTGGTCGAGCAAGGTGACAGGCGCCATGGCGGCCATGGCAGCGGCCATCAGCACCTTGCGCCGGGTGCCGCTGGACAGCATGTAAAGCGCCTTGTCCAGATGCGGCGTCAGGCTCAGGCCGGCAATATGCGCCTGCAAGGCCTCCAGGCTGAAGCGGGCGTGCTGGTGCTGCAGTCCGGTAAAAATCTGGCGCGCGGTTTGCTGGTCACGCGCGCTGTCGCGCGGGTCCAGCCAGCCCGCCAGCTGGCAGTAAGCCGCCCGGTTTTGGGTCAGGCTGACGCGCTGGATGCAAAGCTGGCCCTGGAACGCGCCAGGCTCGACAGCGCCGGCCAGCAGCTGCAGCAGGCTGGTTTTTCCGCTGCCTTCGCCGCCACCTACCCAGGTCACGCCGGGCAGCAGGACCATCGTTAGCTGGTCGAGCACGGGCGGCCCGGACGAGCCGGCAGGGCCAAAAACAAGCCCTTCGGCGGTGAGCACGGGGGTTTGCACAAGGGGTGAGGGGTGGGGATGCATGCGGCAAGCCTTTGGGCCGGAAATAGGACGGCTGCCCCGGGTTTCGCTGGTCCGGTGCCATGCCCAGCGCTTTTTCAACGAAAAAAGTCCGCCCCAGGCGAATTTTCTTACCTGCGCCGAAGGGCCGGCAACTGGCTCTAGGCCAGGAAAACAGCGATAAAAGCCAGCAGAAAAATCAGCACGCCACCCACCATGGGCAACACATAGGGAATCATGGGAACGATGGAATCGACCGCATCTTGCTCTTCGGCCGGTGTGGGGCTGCTGTGGGCAGCATTCGTCGTGTGCTCGGTCGCGGGGTTCATGGCGGCTCCTGATAGGCTTTGAAACTGGTCTGAGTTTACCTTCTTGACCGGCCTGGCAGACCTGCAGGGCAGTGGCTGGCCGCGCGGCTCGGGCTGCCGGCGGCATCAAAAATTCATTACAGTCAGCGTTTGGCAACGACGGGCAATCCATGGCGCATCTTCTTTCGGTTCAGATCGGTCCGGCCCGGCGGGTCAAGATCGGCGAGCGCAGCATCTTGACGGCCTACGGCAAGCAGGCCGTTTCGGACGCGCTGCCGGTCCTGCCGCTGGGCCTGCTGGGCGACGAGCAGGCCGACCTGTCGGTTCACGGCGGGCTGGAAAAGGCGGTGTATGCCTATCCGTCAGAGCATTACCCGCATTGGCAGGCCGCCCGGCGGGAAGCCGGCCTGGCCGGTATTGACGACCAGCTGCCGGGCGGCAGCCTGGGGGAAAACCTGACCCTGCAAGGCCTGCTGGAGTCCGAGGTCTGGGCCGGTGACGTGCTGCGCTTTCCCGGCTGCGAATTGCGGGTGACGCTGCCGCGCGAGCCCTGCTACAAATTCAACGCCGCCATGGGCTTTGGCGGCGCGTCCCGGCTGATGGCGCGCACCGGCTTTTGCGGTTTTTACCTGGCTGTGCAAACGCCTGGCCTGCTGCGCCGCGGCGAGCCGTTCGAGGTGATTGCCGGGCGGCGCAGCGTCAGCATTGCAGCGCTGTTTGCCGCCAAGCTGGCCAAGCATCTGCGCTGATTCTTGACTGCTATATAAACAATAGCTGCACGCCTAACCAGGACAAGCACCAGGGCCTGAAAAGACGTTAAAAACGGTCGGTCCGTCCAAATGCGCCGCCAGGGCGCGGGCCGCAGCGATACTGCAAGCTGCGCTGTTTTGCAAAGCAACCTCTGGAACTCCAATGAAACCCGGAAAAAAATACAAGCTTGAAACCCTTGCCGTCCATGCCGGCCATGGGGTAGATGCCGGCACCGGCGCGGTGACCGAAGCGATCCACCTGTCGACCACCTTCGAGCGCGATGCCGACGGCGGCTATTCGCGCGGCTTTTTGTATTCGCGCAACCACAACCCGAACCGCAACGCCCTGGAAGCGGCGCTGGCCGCGCTGGAGGGCGGCGCCGGCGGCGCGGCCTTCGGCTCGGGCCTGGCGGCGGTCACGGCCATCTTCCAGGGCCTGGCGCCGGGCGACCATGTGGTGGCGCCCGCCGACATCTACCACGGCACGGCCAATGTGCTCAAGCACCTGTTCGCCAAATGGGGCGTCACCGCGTCGTTCATCGACATGAAAAATCTCGACACCGTGCGCGCTGCCATGACGCCGCAAACCCGGATCGTCTGGATCGAAACGCCGTCCAATCCGCTGCTGCAGTGTGTCGACATCGCGGCGATTGCCGAGATGGCCCATGCGATGGGTGCGCGCGCCATTGCCGACAACACCTTTGCCAGCCCGGTGCTGCAGCAGCCGCTGGCGCTGGGCTGCGACATGGTGATGCATGCCACCACCAAGTACCTGGGCGGGCGCAGCGATGTGCTGGGCGGCGCGGTGGTGACGCGCCTGGACGACGAGCATTTCGCGCAGCTGCGAACCGCGCAATTGTTTGGCGGCGCGGTGCCGTCGCCGTTTGACTGCTGGCTGGTCATGCGCAGCCTGCCGACGCTGCCCTACCGCATGCAGGCGCACTGCGCCAACGCGCAAAAGGTGGCCGAGTTCCTGGCGCAGCACGACAAGGTCAGCGTGACCCATTACCCCGGCCTGCCGGGCAACCCTTTCCATGCGCTGGCCGCCCGGCAGATGTCCGGCTTTGGCGGCATGCTGTCCTTCGAGGTCAAGGGCGGCAAGGATGCGGCCATGGCGCTGGCCGCCCATGTCGAAATCTTCACCCGCGCCACCAGCCTGGGCGGCGTCGAAAGTCTGATCGAGCACCGCGCCTCGATCGAAGGCCCGCAAAGCAAGACGCCGCAGGGCCTGCTGCGGGTGTCGGTCGGCCTGGAACATGCCGACGACCTGATCGACGACCTGGCCCAGGCACTGACCTGCGCCTGAAAAGTCCCCCGCCCGCGTGCGGGCGCAAAACGCCCGTGCCCGGGTCAGTGCTGCTCTTCGGCCTGCAGGCCGGCTGAGCGCAGCGCCTGCAGCACCTGCGCGATGTGTGGCCGGCCGCGGGTTTGCACCACCAGCTCGACCTCGACATTTTGCGCGGCCAGCAGGGTGAAGGCGCGCTGGTGGTGCACTTCCTCGATGTTGGCGCCAGCGTCGGCCACGGTGGCGGTGATTTTGGCCAGCGAGCCGGGAATGTCGCGCGCGCTGACCCGCAGGCGCGCCAGGCGCCCGGCGCGCACCATGCCGCGCTCGATGATGGCGGCCAGCAGCAGCGGGTCGATGTTGCCGCCGCACAGCACCAGCCCGACCTTCAGGCCGGCAAAGCGCGCCGGGTACTTGAGCAGTGCCGCCAGGCCGGCCGCGCCGGCGCCTTCGACCAGCGTTTTTTCAATCTCCAGCAGCATCACCATGGCTTGCTCGATATCGCCTTCATCGACCAGCAGCAGGTCATCGACTTTTTCGGCGATGATGGCCTGGGTGATGACGCCAGGCGTGCCCACCGCAATGCCATCGGCAATCGTGCTGGAGCCCTGGGGATGGTGCGTGCCCTTGATGGCATTGACCATGCTGGGATAACGCGAGGTCTGCACGCCAATGACCTCGATGCCGGGCTTGAGCGCCTTGGCCGCCGTGGCCATGCCGGCAATCAGGCCGCCGCCGCCGACGGCCACCACCAGCACATCCAGGCCCGGCTCGGCCTGGAGCATTTCCAGCCCCACCGTGCCCTGGCCGGCAATGATGGCCTCGTCGTCGTAGGGGTGGACAAACACCAGCCCTTCCCGTTCGGCCAGCTGCAAGGCATGGGCGCGCGCCTCGTCGAGCGTGTCGCCATGCAGCAGCACCTCGGCACCAAAGCCCCGGGTGCGCTCGATTTTCACGCCGGGCGTCAGGCGCGGCATCACGATGACCGCCCGGATGCCCAGGCGCTGCGCATGGTAGGCCACGCCCTGCGCATGGTTGCCCGCGCTCATGGCGATCACGCCGCGCTGGCGCTCGGACGCCAGGAGCTGCGCGAGCTTGTTGCAGGCGCCGCGCTCCTTGAAGGAGGCGGTGTACTGCAGGTTTTCAAATTTCAGGTAAACCTGCGCGCCAGTCAGCTGCGACAGCGTGCGCGACTCGACGCAGGGCGTGTTGAGCAGGTGGCCGCAGAGGCGCTGCGCGGCATTTTCGACATCGGTCAGGCCAAGCATGGAATTCCTTGTGAAGCGGGACAGAGCGGCTAGCCCACCATTTTCCACCGCTTTGCACGGGAGTGGTCATTTTCAAGCCCGGGCGGCGTGTCGGCCCGCGCCGTATTCAGGCCCTGTCTCCCACCCGGTGTTGGCTTGCGTTATGGTGCAAGCTGGTCAAGTCAATAAAAAATTCAAGGCAGGGAGTCGGCGGCAGCGTTGCAAACCGGAGTTTGTCCATGAACAAGCGTTCTCTTGTCGAGTATCCGCAGCCCTGGCTGCTATCCCCCGGGCTCAAGGATGCGCCGGTACTGGACCTGATGTGCTCGCATTTCGTTCTTAACCTGGCGGCGCGCCAGGGCGCCAAATTCAATGTCCGGCGCGACCTGACCAGCTTGCTCTCGCTGTCCGGCCGCCATCTGGTCTGGCCGCTGCCGGCGGTGCAGCGGCTGCGCGAATTCTTGAACCGGCGCTGCAAGGGCAACGAGTTCTGGCAGGGCCACGAAGCCCTGAGCGATGCCGAATTCATGGCCCGGCATGGCGTCTGGCGCGGCCCGTACGAAGAAGGCACGCTGTTTTTCTATCTGGACGAGCATGCCAAGGACCAGCCAAAGGATTTGCTGTCGGTGCTGTGCGCCACCGGCGACTGGCTGACTCAGGCGCTGAAAAAGCAGTCGACCCTGGTCGAAAAAAACATCGAGTCGCTGGCCAGCCTGCTGCAGCTCAACCGCGCCGAACGGGCGCTGCTGCTTTACGGCACGCTGGCCCGGTACCAGCGCGACCTGCGCTCGCTGCTGGTCGAGTTCAAGGTCAACAATGCGCCCGAAGCCTATGCGGCGCTGGCCGACGTCGCCGGCGTCAAGGCGCCCGATGTGGCCGACGCGCTGCGCCCGGGCTCGCGGCTGGAGCGCATCGGCATGGTCGAAAACCTGATTTCCGAGCACAACATCACCGACCTGGCAGACCTGATGAAGGTCAGCGAAAAACTGCCGCCGGTCTTGATGCGCAAATACCGCGACCACAGCGAGCTGATGGCCGTCTTCACCCGGCCCGCCAGCCGCAGCGCTCTGGGCCTGGCCGACTTTGCCTTCGTGCAGGACGATGTGCAGGTGCTGGTGGCGCTGCTGCGCCAGGCGGTGGCCGGCAAGGAGCCCGGTGTCAACATCCTGCTCTACGGCCCGCCGGGCACCGGCAAGACCGAGCTGGCCAAGGTGGTGGCGAAAGCGGCCGGGCTGGACCTGTTCGAGGTCGAATACGCCGACCGGGACGGCAATTCGCACAGCGGGCGCGACCGCTACCGCTCCTTGCAGATCGCCCAGGTGTTTCTCAAGGCCAGCATGCATTCGGCGCTGCTGTTTGACGAGGTGGAAGACGTGTTTCCGCCGATCTCCAGCGAAGCCGCGCAGCTCATGGCCCGCTCAGACCAGCTGAGCGCGCCGGGCAGCGGGTCGGTCAACGGCAAGGCCTGGGTCAACCAGATTTTGGAGTCCAACCCGGTGCCCACGCTGTGGGTGACCAATCGCATCGAGCAGATCGACCCGGCCTTTCGGCGCCGCTTTGCCTACCATCTGGAGCTGCGCTCGCCGCCGCCCGGCGCCAGGGAAGGTATTGTGCGCAAGACACTCGAAGGCGTCGAGGTCAGCGATGCCTTTGTGGCCCGGCTGACCGCGCGCAAGGGCCTGACGCCGGCGCAGATCCGCACGGCAGTGCGCTTTGCCCGGCTGGCCAGCGCGCCCGCAACAGCCATGGATTCCGAGGTCGATGGCGCCGGGCTGCAGGCCATCCTGGCCGGCGGCCGGCCGGCGTTGATGGAGTCGCTGATCGAGCGCCAGCTGAAAAACGCCGATGTGGCGCTGGGCAACAAGGCCCAGTCCGGCGGGCGCGGCAGCGCGACCACCTACGACCTGGCAATGCTCAATGTCGAGTCGCGCTTTGAGGTTGCGCGCATTGTGGCAGCGCTGAAAAGCCGCAACCACGGCAGCCTGTGTTTCTACGGGCCGCCGGGCACTGGCAAGACCGCGCTGGCCGAGCACATCGCCCGGGCGCTCGGGCAGCCGCTGCTCATCAAGCAGGCCAGCGACCTGATGAGCAAGTATGTCGGCGAAACCGAGCAGCAGATGGCCGCCATGTTCCGCGAGGCCGAGCTGGAAAAGGCGGTGCTGCTGCTGGACGAGGCCGACAGCTTTTTGCAGGACCGGCGCGGCGCCCAGCGCACCTACGAAGTCACCGAGGTCAACGAGATGCTGCAGGGCATGGAGCGCTACGCCGGCATTTTCATCTGCACCACCAACCTGATGGAAAGCCTTGACCCGGCGGCGCTGCGCCGTTTTACCTTCAAGATCAAGTTCATGCCGCTGACCGCCGAGCAGCGCGAAACCATGTTCACCACCGAAGCGCTGGCGGGCCATGCCGGCTTGCTCACCGGCAGACTGCGCCAGCGGCTGGGCCAGCTGGCTCAGCTGTGCCCGGGCGACTTTGCAGCCGTCAAACGGCAAACGGTGATTCTGGACGCCGAGCTGTCGGCCGACGAGTTTTTGGCGCAGCTCGAAGCCGAGCACCGCATCAAGCCCGAGGTCCGGCAGGGCCGGGCCATGGGTTTCATGCCCTGAGCGGCTTTGAAAACGCGTCGGTGAAGTGCCAGCATGGCGATGAAAATTTTGCAGCTGCGATAAAGGCACCCGAAACCATGGCATTTTTCGAAGACCTGCGCGTCGCCCGCGAAGGCGTTCTTTCCCTGGGTTTCTGGGCCTTGCAGGTCTACCGGCTGGGGCACTGGCGCTACCGTTTTCGGTCCCGGCTGGTGCGCCTAGCGCTGGGCGTGGTGCATCTTTTTCTGGCCAAGCTGGCGGAGATGCTCTCGGGCATCACCATCGGCGTGTCGGCCCGGATCGGCCGGCGCCTGGTGATCGAGCATTCGGGCGCCATCGTCGTGCACGGCAACGCGGTGATTGGCGACGACTGCATCATTCGCCAGGGCGTGACCATCGGCAACCGGCGCCTGGACCGGCCGCTGGAGGCGCCGCACATCGGCAACCGGGTGAACATCGGCGCGGGCGCCAAGATTTTGGGCGCGGTGCGCATTGGCGACGACGTGGACATCGGCGCCAATGCGGTCGTCATCACCGATGTGCCCGATGGCGCCCTGGCGGTCGGTGTGCCCGCGCGCATCATCAGGCGCGGCCGTCAGTCTGCGGCCGAACACACCCGCAGCACCTCGGCCCCATAGGCCTGGAGCTTTTTCGCGCCCATGCCGCTGATGCCGTCCAGCTCGCGCAGGCTGCGCGGCGCCCGCTCGGCGATGGCGCGCAGCGTGGCGTCATGAAAGATCACGAACGCCGGCAGGTTGTGCTCCTTGGCCACCTCGGCGCGCCAGGCCTTGAGCTGGCCCAGCCGCTCCAGCGCCCCGGCGTTCAGGGACGACTCGGCCAGGCCCTTGACCGAGGTTTTCACCGGCGCCTTGCCGCTGCGGCGCGGGCGCTCGGCTGTGGCGCTCACCGCCTGCTGGCGCAGCAGCACACTGGCCTGGCCCTTGAGCACCTGGCGCGCATCGGGCATCAGCTGCAGCGTGTTGAAGGCCTCGGCGTTGACCCGCACCAGGTTGCTGGCAATCAGCTGGCGCAGCACGCCGCGCCACTGCGTCTCCGGCAAATCCGCGCCAATGCCGAAAGTGCTGAGCTGGTCGTGGCCGTACTGCACGACCTTGTCGGTCGGCTTGCCGCGCAGGATGTCCATCAGGTGGCCGGCGCCAAAGCTGATGCCGCTGGCCTGCTGCACCCGGTAGATGCAGCTGAGCATCTTGCGCGCCGCCTCGGTCGCGTCCCAGACGGCTGGCGGATGGAGACAGTTGTCGCAGTTGCCGCAGAAGTAGGGCGCCCCCACGCTCCCCGCTGCGCGTGGTTCGCTGCCCCCCGAGGGGGCGCTGCGCCTACGGCCCGGCAAAGCCGGTTCCGTGGCCCCTGCTGGTGAAGATACGGTGCCTGCGCTCCCCGCTTCGTGCAGATCGCTGCGACCAGCGTTCAGCTCCTCACCAAAATAGCTCAGCAAACTTGCGCGTCGGCAGCGCGTGCCCTCGGCGAGCGTCAGCAGCGCATCGAGCTTGCCGCGCATCACCGCCTTGAACTCCTCGCTGGCGACCTCGCTGGTGTCGATCATGCGGCGCTGGTTGACCACGTCCTGCAGCCCGTAGACCATCCAGGCGTCGGCCGGCAGGCCGTCGCGCCCGCCGCGTCCGGTTTCCTGGTAATAGCCTTCGATGTTTTTCGGCATGTCCAGGTGCGCGACAAAGCGCACGTCGGGCTTGTCGATGCCCATGCCGAAGGCGATCGTCGCCACCATCACCATGCCGTCCTCGCGCAGGAAGCGGTCCTGGCGCTGCTGGCGCAGCTTGGCGTCCAGGCCGGCGTGGTAGGCCATCGCCTTGAGGCCGGCGCCTTCGAGCATGCCGGCGACTTCTTCAACGCGCTTTCTGGACTGGCAGTAGACGATGCCGGCTTCGCCCGGATGCTCGTCCTGCACAAAGCGCAGCAGCTGGCGCGTCGCATCGGTTTTCTCGACGATGGTGTAGCGGATGTTGGGCCGGTCAAAGCTGCTGACGAACTGCTGCGCTTCTTCAAGCCTGAGCCGCTCGACCATGTCCTGGCGCGTCAGGTGGTCGGCCGTCGCCGTCAGTGCCATGCGCGGCACGTCGGGAAAGGTTTCGTGCAGCAGGCTCAGGGAGCGGTATTCGGGCCGGAAGTCGTGGCCCCACTGGCTGACGCAATGTGCCTCGTCAATCGCAAACAGGCTGAGCAGGCCGCGCTCATGCAAAGAGGCCAGCAGGCCGCGCATGCGCGGCGTGTTGATGCGCTCGGGCGCGGCGTAGAGCAGCGTCAGCTGGTTGGCCAGCAGCTGCTTTTCCAGCGCGCTGCTTTCCTCGTAGGTCTGCGTCGAATTCAAAAACGCCGCCGACACGCCGGCCTCCAAAAGCGCGCCGACCTGGTCGTGCATCAGCGCGATCAGCGGCGAGATGACGATGGTCACGCCATGCCCGGCGTTTTGCCGCACGATGGCCGGAATCTGGTAGCACAGCGACTTGCCGCCGCCGGTCGGCATCAGGACCAGCGCATCGCCACCGGCAGTCACATGCTCGACGATGGCTTGCTGCGGGCCGCGAAACTCCGGATAGCCAAAGGTTTCGCGCAGGATGGCAAGAGGGGACGGTGCGCTGGGCAGGGCGGTCAATGACGATGACAAGGCTGTGCTCTGAAATTAATAGCCACCCGCGCTGACGGGCATTGCGCAGGTGTCTGTTTTGATGGGTAATAGGTCAGGCCAGCGCGGGTACTGGCCTGCAGGCCGCTATTGTGCGCCCGGCCCGCAGACCGCAGGCGCTGCGGCGCATCCGGAGCGCCGCAGCGCCTGCCAGGTGCACGGCGCGTGGAAAACGGCCGGGGCAATAAGCCCTTTGCCTGCCAGGCCGCAACCGTGTTCCTACAATCGCCGTCATGAAGCCGACACCCTACACCCGCGCCCAGCAGCTCCCCGCCTTGCTGGCCCAGCGCATCTTGATTCTCGACGGCGCCATGGGCACCATGATCCAGCGTTTTCGGCTGAGCGAGGCGCAGTACCGGGGGGAAGGCTATGCCGGCCCCGGTGGGTCCGGCGAACGTTTCACCGATTTTCACCGCGATGTCAAAGGCAACAACGAGCTGCTCAGCCTGACGCGGCCGGACGTCATCCAGGACATCCATGAAGGCTACCTGGCCGCCGGCGCCGACCTGATCGAGACCAACACCTTTGGCGCCACCACCGTGGCCCAGGCCGACTACGACATGGCCGATCTGGCGGTGGAAATGAACTATGAATCGGCGCGCATCGCCCGGGCTGCCTGCGACAAGTTTTCCACGCCGGACAAGCCGCGCTTTGTCGTCGGTGCCCTGGGCCCGACGCCGAAAACTGCCAGTATCAGCCCGGATGTGAACGATGCGGGCGCGCGCAACACCAGTTTTGAGGAACTGCGAAAAGCCTATTACGAACAAACCGAGGCATTGGTCAAAGGCGGCAGCGACCTGCTGATGGTCGAGACGATTTTCGACACGCTGAACGCCAAGGCGGCATTGTTCGCGATCGACGAGTATTTCGAGGACTCGGGCGAGCGCCTGCCGCTGATCATCAGCGGCACCGTGACCGATGCCTCGGGCCGCATCCTCTCGGGCCAGACGGTGACCGCCTTCTGGCACAGCGTGCGCCATGCCGAGCCGCTGGCCGTCGGCCTGAACTGCGCCCTGGGCGCCGCGCTGATGCGCCCCTACATTGTGGAGCTGGCCCGCGCCGCGCCGGACACCTTCATCAGCTGCTACCCGAACGCCGGCCTGCCCAACCCGATGAGCGACACCGGCTTTGACGAAACGCCCGACGTGACCTCGCGGCTGCTGCGCGAGTTTGCCGCCGAAGGCCTGGTCAACATCGTGGGCGGCTGCTGCGGCACCACGCCCGAGCATATCCAGGCCATTGCCCATGCTGTGGCGCCACTGGCCGGGCGCGGACTCAGCCAGCGCAACGGGTTTTACCGGCAAGCCGCCTGAGGGCCATCCGGCACAGGGGCGGCGCTGCGCGAGGCTGGCTGCCCCATCAGCTCAGGCATCGGTGCGGGACGCGATTTCCTGCTCCATTGCCTGCGTCAGCTGGACATACATCTTGAGTTTGTCGGTCATCTCGCACAGGCTCGCGCCCAGGCGGCAGGACATGGCCAGCAGCAGCTTGGCGGCGACCAGCGGGTGGTCCTGCATCAGCTGGTGCAGTGCCGGGCGCGTCAAAATCGCGCAGCGCAGCGGCGTGGCCGCAATGCACGACGCATAGCGCGCCTGGCCGCCGATCAGACCCAGCTCACCGATCAGGCTGCCCGGGCCCAGCAGTGCGATGATGATCGGCTCGGGGCGGCTGGCCACCTTGGTTTCAACCGTGACTTCGCCGTCGAGCAGCAGCATCATGAAGCCGGTGTCGCGGGTGTCACCCTCCCGGATAAACACCGTGCCCTTGCTGATGATCTGCGGCTGCATGTGGCGCACGATCAGGCGCGCTTCGGGCAGCGTCAGGCCCATCAATGCCGTGGGCACGATCAGCAGCTCGGCCGCCCGGTCTGCTGCTTGCGAG
>JACMQR010000166.1 GCA_014376885.1 Polaromonas sp. | reverse complement strand
GACCGCCCGGACCTCAGCCATCGGCCCGGCCGCCCTGCCCGGTACAGCCAACCCGAAAAGCTGGGCGACTGATTTCATGCTGCTGGCGGCCATCTGGGGCTCGTCGTTTTTGTTCACGCGCATCGGCGTGGTCGAATTCGGCCCCTTGCCAACCGCTGCGGTGCGGGTGGCCATTGCCGCGCTTTTTTTGCTGCCGCTGGTCTGGCTGCGCGGCCTGCTGCCGGTGCTGGCTGCCAACTGGAAGCGGATTTTTTTCATCGGCCTGCTCAATTCAGGCATTCCGTTCGCCTGCTTTGCGTTCGCGCTGCTGTCCATCAGCACCGGGCTGTCGGCCATCTTGAATGCCACGGTGCCCATGTTTGGCGCCCTGATCGCCTGGGCCTGGCTTAAAGACCGGCCGACCGGCTGGCGAATTGCCGGTCTGGCCATCGGCTTTGCCGGCGTGGCGCTGCTGGCCTGGGACAAGGCCAGCTTCAGGCCGGGTGCATCGGGTGTCGCCCCCGGCTGGGCGGTGCTGGCCTGCCTGCTGGCCTGCGTCTGCTACGGCATCTCGGCCAGCTACACCAAGCGCTACCTGGCGGGCCTGCCGCCCCTGGTCACGGCCGCTGGCAGCCAGATCGGCGCCACGCTGGGCCTGGCCCTGCCGGCGCTGTGGCTGTGGCCGGCGCGCCTGCCGGGCTTGTCAAGCTGGCTGGCTCTGGCAGCGGTCGGCGTAGTATGCACCGGCATTGCCTACATCTTGTTTTTCCGCTTGATTGAACAGGCCGGCCCGCCGCGCGCGCTGTCCGTCACTTTTTTGGTGCCGGTGTTTGCGGTGCTGTATGGCGCGCTGTTCCTGGGCGAATCGGTCACGCCGTGGATGGTCGGCTGCGCGGCGGTGATTGTCGGCGGCACCGCGCTGTCCACCGGACTGCTAAAGCCCGGCGCTAGGACAAGGCGCCGGCCACCACATTGATGCTGAGCGCCAGGATCAGCATATTGAAAGCAAACGACAGCACGCTGTGGACCATGGTCAGCCGGCGCATCTCGCGCGAAGTGACCTGCACATCGGACACCTGGGAGGTCATGCCGACCACACAGGCGTAGTACAGAAAATCAAAATAGTCCGGGTCCTGGCCGCCCGGAAACAGCAGGCCCGGCCCATCGGGTTCGTGGTTTTGCTCTTCCTGGTAGTACCGATGGGCATAGCGAAACGCAAAAATCGTCTGGATGAACAGCCACGAGGCGATCAGCGACACCACCGACACCGCAATGTGCAGGGTTCGCGCGATGCCCGACAGGTCCTTGCCCTGCTGCATCATGACCAGGATGGCCGCCACGCAGGCCAGGGTGGCCACCAGCATCAGCAAAAACAACACCACGCTGGGCTCGTCCTGCGCCTGGGCCCGCTCGCGGGTTTGCCGGTCGTCAAAGCGTTCGCACAGCCACCAGGCCAGGGCCAGGTAGACCGCCACGCCAAAACTCCAGCCCAGCAGCCCGCGAAGTTGCCACAGCAGCGGCAGTGGCAGCGCAGCTGTCGCAAGTCCGGCCAGCAGGCCCGCCAGCAGGCGCTGGGGACCCGTGGTTTCGGAAAGATGTTTGCCCATGAGGCCGATTGTGACCCGGAAGGCCGCGCTTCATTCGAGCGACTTGACAGCCGAATGCCGGCAGGCCGCGCGCACCACCCGCTGCGTCGGCGCGCCCTGGATTTCCCGGAAGGCCATAGGCCGCACATCCGCCGGGCCAAACGTGACCGTCCTGAACGGCTGGCCCTTGAAGCCCGGTTCCGCATAGAACGAAGCGCGCACAAAGCGCGCGCTGGCCTGCCTGCAATCGACGGCCACCGTGCTTTCAAACGACCGGAACACAATGCCCTCCTTGGTGGTTCTTGCAAGCACCCGGCTGACCCGGATGGACAGCACAGGCAAGCCGTTTTCCTGCGCCAGCGAAGCCGGGTCGAACTCGATGTAGTCCGCCGCCGGGTTGGCCGGGTCGCCCACCAGCGCCAGCCAACTGGATGCGGCCAGGCCCGGCGCCGCGGCCAGGGCCAAAGTGCAGCTGATCCATGCAGCGCGGATCGGGCTCATCGCCAGCGCCTGGCCCGTGACGGCCTGTCGGCCCATGCAGTGCGTTGGTGCATTTATTTTTTCTGTTCGGTCATGGGTCGGGCCGGCAGGCGCGCTGCAGGATTTTGTGCCGCGTCGGAAAGTTGCCGCCAGAGGCCCGCCGCGGGGCGGGCAACGGCGTTGAAACCCAGCGTATCGAACGCGTTTTTGCCTCGGCCATCGCTAGCGCCCCAGCACCCAGCGCAGCAGCAGGGCAACCGCCAGCAGGGTCAGGATGCTGGCCGCCCAGATGCCGGCCATCCACAGCAGGCGCACGCCCAGCGGCGCCAGCGACGCCTTGTCATTGAGCGGCGCCCTGATGTCGGGCCAGCGCAGGCGGGGCAGCTTCACGAGTGGTAGCCGTCAGGCTGCACCTTGCCGCGAAACACCCAGTATGACCAGGCGGTGTAGCCCAGGATCATCGGCAGGACCACGGCCGTGCCCACCAGCATGAACACCTGGCTGCTGCGGTCGGTGGCTGCCTGCCAGATCGTCACCGACCCCGGAATCACATATGGAAAAACGCTGATTCCCAGGCCGATGAAGCACAGCAGAAAAATCGACAGGGTCAGCAAGAACGGCGCCAGCTCGCGGCCTGACTTCAGGCAGCGTACGAAAGCCAGGCTGGCGATGCCGAGCAAAACCGGTACCGGCGCCACCCACAAAATATTGGGAAAGCTGAGCCAGCGGTCAAAGTAGTCGCCCGCCAGAAGCGGCGTTGCCAGGCTGACCAGCCCGATGGCCGCCAGGGTCGCGGCGCCCAGCCACCAGGCCATCCGAACCGCTTGCTGCTGTAGCGCGCCCTCGGTCTTGAGGTTCAGCCAGGTGGCGCCCAGCAGCCCGTAGGCCAGGGTCACGCTGACGCCGGTGAGCAACGAAAATGGCGTGAGCCAGTCCCACCAGCCGCCGGCATAGGCCCGGCCGCTGACCTTGATGCCCTCCAGCAGCGCGCCCAGCACGATGCCCTGCGCCATGGCCGCCACGAACGAGCCGCCGGTGAACGCCCGGTCCCAGAACGCCTGGTGGGCCGGGTCGCGCCAGCGAAATTCAAACGCCACGCCGCGAAACACCAGCGCCAGCAGCATGGCGATGATCGGCGCGTACAGGGCCGACAAGATCACGCCATAGGCCAGCGGAAAGGCCGCCAGCAAGCCGCCGCCGCCCAGCACCAGCCAGGTCTCGTTGCCATCCCACAGCGGCGCAATGCTGTTCATCGCGGTGTCGCGTTCATGGCCGACCTCCAACACCGGGAAAAGCAGGCCGATTCCCAGGTCGAACCCGTCCATCACCACATACACAAACAAGGCGAACACGATAATCAGCGCCCACACCACCGTCAGGTCGAAATTCATGGCGTGCCTTTCATCCGGGTACCAGTGCGTCAGGCCCGGCCGCCGCCGCCGCCGGGGTGGTGCCCGCAGAGCGCACCGGCATGTTGGGCAGGGGCGATTCGTGCGATTCGGGCGGCTTGCCCATCAGCTTGAAGATGTAGACGATTCCCGCGCCGAACACCGCAAAATAAATCAGCACGAACGCCACCAGCGACGCCGCGACCGCCGGGGCTGCCAGCGGCGAGGCTGAATCGGCGGTGCGCATCAGGCCGTAGATCGTCCATGGCTGGCGACCCGCCTCGGTGGTGACCCAGCCGGCCAGCACCGCCACCAGGCCCGACGGGCCCATGGCCAGCGCAAAGCGATGCAGCTCCCTGGAGTCGTAAAGCCGCCCCTTGACGCGGGCATACAGGCTGAGCATGCCCAGCGTGACCATCAGCATGCCCAGGCCCACCATGAGGCGAAACGACCAGAACACGATGCCCACCGGCGGACGGTTTGCCGCAGGAATGGTGTCCAGCCCGGCCAGGGGCGCGTTCAGGTCATGCTTGAGCAGCAGCGAGGAGGCCTTGGGAATCTGAACGGCATAGTCGATGCGGTTTTCCGCGCTGTTCGGGATGCCGAACAGGATCAAGGGCGCGCCATCGGGATGGCTCTGGTAGTGGCCCTCCATCGCCATCACCTTGGCCGGCTGGTGCTCCAGTGTGTTCAGGCCGTGCATATCGCCCAGCACGATCTGCAGCGGCGCGACAACGGCCGCCATCCACATGGCCATTGAAAACATGATGCGCGCGCGCGGATTGTTCCGGTCCCTGAGCAAATGCCAGGCACCGACGCCGCCGACCATGAAGGCGGTCGTGAGGTAGGCTGCCGACAGGGTGTGCGCCAGTCGGTACGGAAAACTCGGGTTGAAGATGATGGCCAGCCAGCTGCCGGCCGAAATGTACTGGCCGGCAGCGTTCAGGGCATAGCCGGTGGGCGTGTGCATCCAGCTGTTAACCGACAAAATCCAGAAGGCCGATACAAAGGTGCCGAAAGCCACCATCAGCGTGGCGGTGAAATGCAGGCCCTTGCCGACCCGGTTCATGCCAAACAGCATCACGCCCAGAAAGCCGGCCTCGAGGAAAAAGGCGGTGAGCACCTCGTAGGCCATCAAGGGCCCGATGATCGGGCCGGCCCGGTCAGAAAACACTGCCCAGTTGGTGCCAAACTGGTAGGACATGACAATGCCCGACACCACGCCCATGGCAAACACCATTGCAAAAATCTTGATCCAGTAGCGAAACAGGTCCATGTACTCCGCGCGACCGGTTTTGAGCCACAGGCCTTCCAAGACCGCCAGATAGCTGGCCAGCCCAATCGTGATGGCCGGAAACAAAAAATGAAAACTGACAGTGAACGCAAACTGGATGCGTGCCAGCAAAAGAGCGTCTGGGAGGTCCAAGATAACTCGCTTTCTTCACCGTAAATGCCGGCGGATTGAAGGCCCGCAGCCTGACACAAACGCCCCGGCCTGTCACCACAGCCAAACGCATGATTTGTCCCGAGCTGCCAAAATCTTTGTCAGACGATAATCCAAAGCAGTAAATAAAACCAGCGCGACAGTCGAACACGGGCTCAACGGAAAACAATTTGTAACTAAGCCGGCTTCAAGAAAGCCGGTTCAGCCAGCCATCACGCAAAAATCGCTCTAAATGCAGACAGCTTCGCCGCCGATTGAAACCACGACCTTTCCGATCTGGACGGCTTCGACAGCAAGGTGTGCATCGGGTAGTTGCTCGAACGCAAAGCGACTGGCGATGTGATGCTCGGCCCGGCCCGTTCTCAGCCATGCGTTGATGTCCGCGCCGGCATCGGCGATGGCCTGCTCGGGCATGGAGTAAACAAGCAGGGGCATCAGGGTGACGTTTTTCGCCATCAGCTCATAAAACGGCAGGGCCGGTGTCGGCTTGCCCATGGAGGCATAGCTGGCAATGACACCAAAGGGGGCCAGCATCAGCGCCGAGGCCGCCAGGTTGGCGCCAAAATCGACCTCCACGACATGGTCGACCCCCGCGCCGCCGGTATTCAAAAGAACCTGTTCAACGACGTTTTCTTGCCGGTAGTTGATGACCACGTCGGCGCCCGCTCTTGTGGCCAGCGCCGCTTTGTTGTCCGAACTGACGGTGGCGATCACCTTGGCGCCCCGCCATTTGGCCAGCTGAATGGCGTAAAAGCCAACCAGGCCGGCGCCACCGGTGACGAGCACCGTCTTGCCGGCGACCGGTCCGGCGCCAAACAGCGCCCGGTGCGCCGTCATGGCCGGCACGCCGAGCGCCGCGCCGATTTCCATCGACGTGCCCGCAGGCAGCTCAAACGCCCGGTTGGGGGCGGAAATGGCATATTCGGCGCCTGTGCCATGCGGGCGTTCCCATCCCGTCTTGTGCAGCCAGACCCGTTTGCCTGCCCATGAAGCATCCACGCCCGGCCCCACCCGGTCGACGATGCCCGAGCCGTCCATGTTCGGAATGGCCCGGTCAAACGCCAGCGCATTGCTGGTGCCGGCGCGCCGCTTGACATCCGACGGATTCACGCCCGAGTAGGCGATCTTCACGCGCATCTCGCCCGCACCCGGCTGGGGGTCGGGCAGGTCGGCAAATTCCAGGACCTCTTTTGCCGCGCCATTGCGGGTGTATGAAAACGCTTTCATCTTGCTGTTCTCCAGTGGGTAAATGCCCCTGATCTTAGATCTGTGGACGGCACTGGCCAAAGCGCAGGCTTGAGCGATGGCGGGTGCACGGAATGCCGCATATTTCGCACCTGCGGCAGTGCATGCCGCAATCCACCGG
>JACMQR010000165.1 GCA_014376885.1 Polaromonas sp. | reverse complement strand
GCGATTTGTGCAGTCATGGTGCAAATGCTTCAAACGTAGGGGCACTAGGGTTCCGGTTGGCGAATGAGGAATGATTCGACTGACGTCTGGTCCGAGAGTGCCCCGGCCTCGCAAGAGGCCCCACGGAGGGACAAAAGCCCGGGAGAACGATGTACCAGTCGTATTTTCCTGCGCCCGTCCCTTACCTCAGGAGCTTTGTCATGACATCATCCGGTTTTTCCCCTTCGCGCCACGCTGCATCTTCGTTGCTCGGTCGTTTGTTCAAGCCCGCGCTGGGTCTGGCGGTGGCGCTCGCGGCCGCCTCGGCGTTCGCTGCCGGCCCGACCAGCATGAAAGTCGGCACCGTGGTCTGGATCGGCTACGGTCCTTTCTACGTGGCCGATGCGCTCGATTTGTACAAGAAATACAACCTCAAGGTGTCCTTGCAGGTATTCACCGATCCGGCCCTGATTCCGTCGGCCATGGCGTGGGGGGCGCTGGACGGCGGCATGCTGACCTTTGACCAGGTGGTCGGCCAGGCGCCAGGCGGCAAGGTGCTGAAGGTGGTGATGCCGATTGATTACTCTAACGGCGGCGATGCCATCGTGGCCGACAGCAGCATCACCAAAGTGAGCGATTTCAAGGGCAAGAAGGTCGGCTTCAACCCCTTGTCGCCGTCGGACTTTCTGCTGTCGTACGCGCTTAAGACCAACGGCCTGAGCGACAAGGACATCGTGGCGGTCAACATGACGCCCGAGGCTGTGCCGGCTGCAATGGCCTCGGGCCAGATGCCCATCGGCGTGACCTACGAGCCCAGCTTGTCGCAAATTCTCAGCCAGGGCGGGGGCAAGAAGTTCAAGGTGGTGTTTTCATCCAAAAATGCACCTGGCCTGATTGCCGACGTGCTGGTGTTTGACGACAAGGCCATCAAGGCCAGGCCGGCGGACATCGCCGGTGTCATGAAAGCCTACCTGGACGGCCTGGCCTACATGAAGGCCAAGCCGGACGAGTCGGCCAAGATAATCGGCAAGTTCATGGGCGTCTCGGCCAAGGAGGTCAAGGAGCAACTCTCCGGCGTGTACAACATTCCGCTGGCCGAAATGCCCAAGGCTTTCGTCAAAGCCAAGGAAACCACCTCTTATTACGCCAGCGGCGAGATCATTGGCCAGCTGCTCAAGGCCAAGGGCCAGATCACCGCAGTGCCGCCGATCGACACCACCTTTGACGCGCAGTTCGTCACCGCGCTGACCAAAAACTGAACCTCGGCAGGCGTTCGCCTGCGCGCCCGTGCCATCAACGAAAGGTTGCCTTATGAAACAGGTTTTTCGCTATCCCGAAGGTGCGTGGCCCAATGTGGCCGCGCTGAGTCTGACGCTGCTGGGCTACGGCGCCGGCGTGGCGCTGCTGGGCCAGGCCCGCTGGAGCCTGAACGCGCTGGGCTTTTTGCTGGTGGCCCAGACGCTGGTCTGGTCGGCCTACTTCATTCACGAATTTGCCCATCAGGCGATCTTCAGGACGCCAGCGGCCAACCAGCGCTGGGGCACCTTGATGAGCTGGCTCAACGGCAGCTGCTACGCCACGTTTGCCGACATGCGGCGCAAGCACATGCGCCACCACGTGGAGCGCGCCGACGTGATCACGTTTGACGTGCGCGGGTTTTTGCTGCGCGCCCCGGCCTGGTTTCGCAACACGGTGCTGGCGCTGGAATGGGCGTATTTCCCGGCGGAGGAGTTTTTGATGCGGGCCTTCGTGGTGGTGCTGCCTTTTCGCGACGAGCGCCGCCATGCGGCGCGGGCGCGCGTGCTCGCTATTGCCGCCGTTCGCCTGAGCCTGCTGTCGGCGCTGGGCTGGTGGTCGGTCAAGGCGCTGCTGCTGTACTTCGCGGCCTACCTGGTGTTTGTCACCGTGCTGCGCTTTGCCGACTGCTTTCAGCACACCTACGACGCCTATCCGATTCTGGACGACCAGCCGGTGCCCGCCGACAAGCTGCGCGACCGCGCCTACGAGCAGGCCAACACCTACAGTGACATCGTGGGCTTGAACAGCAAGTGGCTCAACCTGGTCTGGCTGAACTTTGGTTTTCACAACGCCCACCACGAGCGGCCCACGGCACCCTGGCACCGCCTGCCGGCTTTTCATCGCGAGCTTTATCCCGACAGTTGCGCGCAGGTTGTCACGGTGCGCGAGCTACTGCACAGTTTTCACGTCAACCGCGTCCGGCGTGTGCTGGCCAGCGACTACGGCCAGATCCAGGCTCCCGGCACCAGCGGCCGCACGCACGGCTTTGTGGGCGCGGTCGGCGTGTCTTTCCTGACAGCGGTCTAGCGTGAAACCGCGCTACGCCCTGGAGGGTAAAACCGTGGTCCTGACCGGCGCAGGCGGCGGCATTGGCTGCGCGCTGGCGCACGCGTTCGCCTCCCAGGGCGCCACCTTGCTGCTGCTCGACCGCGAGGCGCGCAGCCTGCAAAGCCTGGCCCAGGCGCTGGCCTTGCCAGACCGGGTCGGCACGGCCGTGTGCGACCTCGGGGACGACGGCCAGGTCGCGCTGCTGGCTGAGCGGCTGCACGCGCAGGGAGTTCGCGTCGATGTGCTCATCAACAACGCGGGCTGCGAATACCCGACCCCAATCGACAGCCGCGCGCCCGACGCCATGGCGTGCTGGGCCAGCTTGCTTGACAACAACGTCGTCAGCATGGTGCGTCTGACGCGCGCTCTGCTGCCGCTGATGCCGGCCGGCGCCAGCGTCATCAACCAGTCGTCGATCTGGGGCAAGACCGGCGTGGCCGACTTTTCGGCCTACGTGGCCAGCAAGCACGCGGTGATCGGCCTGACGCGCTCGCTGGCGTTTGAACTGGCGGCGCGCGGCATCCGCGTCAACGCGGTCTGCCCCGGCTGGATTCGCACCGAGGCGGGGCTGCGCTCGCTGGCCCGCATGGCGCAGCAGCAAGGCCGCAGCGAAGCCGAGATTGAGCGTGAACTGCTGTCGCGCCAGGCCGTTCCGGTCATGCTGGCGCCGGCCGACATTGCCGGTATCTATCTTTTCCTGGCCAGCGTCGATGCGGCGCCGTTGACCGGCCAGGCCATTGTGATGAGCCACGGCGAGGTGATGGGCTGATGGCCGCGGCGTTCGAACTGTCCTTGTCCGGCCGCCGCGCGCTGGTGACCGGAGCCAGCAGCGGTATTGGCCGCGCCATCGCGCTGGCCTTTGCGCAAGCCGGTGCGGCCGTGGTGGTCAACCACCTGGGGCGCGCTGCCCAAGCCGATGCACTTGTGCGCGAGATCCACAGCCTGGGCGCCCAGGCCTGGGCGATCGAGGCCGATGTCAGCCGGTCGGTCGATGTGGCCCGCCTGGCGGCAGAGGCCGCGCAGCGGTGCGGCGCCGTCGATGTGCTGGTCAACAACGCCGGCATCATCCAGGAAAAACCGTTTCTCGACACCACCGAGGACGACTGGGACCGCATGCTGGCCGTCGACCTGAAGTCGGTCTTCCTGACCGCGCGCGCCTTCTTGCCCGGCATGGTGGCGCAGGGGCGCGGCGTCATCATCAACATCGCCTCTGACCTGGCTGTGCTGGGGCGCGAACAGTACGCGCCTTACTGCGCCGCCAAGGCCGGCGTGATCGGCCTGACGCGCTCGCTGGCGCGTGAGTTCGCCCCGGCGATCCGTGTCAATGCGATTGCACCCGGGCCGGTCAACACGGCGATGATGTCGCTCGAAGCCATGAGTCCGCAGTGGCTGGCCAAGGAGCTGGACATTCCGCAGCGACGCATTGCCGAAGCTGACGAGATCGCCGCGACGGCGCTGTTTCTAGCCTCGGACCTGTCGCGCTTTTACTGCGGCCAGGTGCTTGGCCCCAATGGCGGCTCGGTCATGGGCTGAACCAGATCGACAAACACCTGATGCTGTCCCCGCCCCTTTCATCACCCCGATCCGCCGCCTGGCCAGTGGCTGTGCTGCTGTTTTCCTCGTCGCTCTGGGGGCTGTCATGGTGGCCGCTCAAGCAGTTCGTCGCGATGGGCCTGTCCGGTCCGGTTCTGTCGCTGCTGGCCTATGGCCTGGTCAGCCTGTGCACCGTCCCGCTGCTGTGGCGCGAGCGGTCTGCCTGGCGTTCGCAAACCGGTCTGCTGCTGGCCTTGGCGCTGGTGGGCGGATGGGCCAACACGTCGTTTGTCAGCGCGCTGATGCTGGGCGATGTGGTGCGCGTGATGTTTTTGTTCTACCTGTCACCGGTCTGGTCGGTTCTGGGAGGCTGGCTGTTCCTGGGCGAGCAGGTGCGCCCCCGGCGCATCATCGCGGTCGTGCTGGCGCTGACCGGCTTGTGGTTCGTGATCGGCGGAGCGCGCGCCTTGCAGTCGCCGCTCAGCACGGCCGACTGGCTGGCCCTGTCGGCGGGCCTCGCGTTTGCGGGCAACAACCTGCTTGCGCGCGCGGCGCAGGCAATTCCGTTGCGTTCCAAGACGGTAGCCGTTTTCCTGGGTTGCAGCGTGCTGGCGCTGGCCGCCGTGGTCGGGCAGGGCGCCGCCGTGCCGGCCGTGTCGGCACCGGTGCTGCTGGCGGTACTGGCCTATGGCTTCATCTGGCTGCTGCTGGCCACGGCCACCTGGCAGTACGGCGTGACCCACCTGGAAAGCGGCCGCGCCGGCATCGTCATGGTGGCCGAGTTGCTGGTGGCGGTGCTCAGCGCCACTTGGCTTGGCAACGAACAGTTGTCGCCGGTCGAATGGCTGGGCGGCGCCTTGATTGCCCTGGCCGCGCTGGTCGAAGCCACCGATGCGGGCGAGCCCAGCCTGCCACTTGTTACTGTTTCCAAGGAGTCAACATGAGCACCGTCTGGATGAATGAATTGTCGTGGGTCGATTACCAGGCCCGCATGACCGGGGACAAGCCGCCGGTTTTCCTGCCGGTCGGCGCGCTGGAGCAGCACGGCCCGCACCTGCCGCTGGGCACGGACGGGCTGCTGTCGGCCGCCGTGGCCGCCGATGCGGCCGCCCGGGTCGGCGGCCTGGTGGCGCCTACCTTGTCGTACGGCTACAAATCCCAGCCCAAGTGCGGGGGCGGCCAGCATTTTTGCGGCACCACCAGCGTCGACGCGGCCACGCTGATAGGCTCGGTGCGCGACGCCGTGCGCGAGTTTGCGCGCCACGGCGTCAACCGGCTGGTGGTGCTCAACGGGCATTATGAAAACCAGTGGTTCCTGGTGGAAGGCATCGACCTGGGCTTGCGCGATGTCGGGCCCGGCGCTGCGCTGGAGGTCATGCGGCTGGAATACTGGGATTTCATGACGCCCGAGACGCTGGCGCATGTGTTCCCCGAGGGTTTTCCGGGCTTTGCGCTAGAGCATGCGGCCGTGATGGAGACATCCATGATGCTGCACTACCACCCGGCGCTGGTGCGGCTGGACCTGATTCCCGACGACGGACCGGCCGATTTCCCGTCCTACGACATCTACCCCGCGCGCCGCGACTGGGTGCCGCCCTCGGGCGTGCTGTCGTCGGCGCGCGGTGCCGACGCGGCCAAGGGCCGGTTGCTGGCGCACGAAGTCGCAGACCGCATTGCCCAGGCCGTGGCCACCGGCTTTCGCTGAAACCGGGCTGGCCGTGAACCCATCCGCCTGGCCGAATGGCGTCGCCGGCACGGCGCTGCTGGTCATCGACATGCAGCGTGATTTTTGCAGTCCGCATGGCTACGCGGCGCGCGCTGGGCTCGATGTGGCGCACCTGGCCGGGCCCATCGGTCAGATCCGCCGCCTGCTCGATGCCGTACGCGGCGCGGGCCTGCTGGTTGTGCACACGCGCGAAGGCC
This sequence comes from Polaromonas sp., assembly GCA_014376885.1. Taxonomy (GTDB): domain Bacteria; phylum Pseudomonadota; class Gammaproteobacteria; order Burkholderiales; family Burkholderiaceae_C; genus Polaromonas. The sequence goes on along the minus strand of JACMQR010000165.1, from coordinate 828 downwards.
ACCGGCCCGACCTGTCCGATTGCCCGCCCGAGAAAATGCAGCGCAGCCGGCAGGCCGGCGCGCCCATCGGCGGCGCCGGACCGATGGGCCGCCTGCTGGTGCGCGGCGAATATGGACATGACTTCATCGACGAGTTGCAGCCGGCTGCGGGCGAATCCGTGATTGACAAGCCGGGCTATGGCGCGTTCTACCAGACCGAACTGGCGCAACTGCTGTCTGATCGCCGCATCCGCCGGCTGATCGTCTGCGGCGTCACCACCGAGGTGTGCGTGCATTCGACGCTGCGCGAAGCGGTGGACCGGGGCTATGCCTGCGTCACCGTGGCCGATGCCACTGCCGCGAGCGATCCCGCCTTGCAGGCGCCGGCGCTGGCCATGATCGGCGTCGAGGGCGGGATTTTCGGCCGTGTGGCCACCACCGATCAATTGCTGCAAGCGCTACGCGGCGCGCCCAGTCACAGAGAAATCCCATGACCCAAGTCAAAAAATTATGGCCCTTGCTGACCGCAACGCATCGCTACGACAAGTCCATCTCGACCTTCAACCGCGGCCGCGGCCAGCAGATTGAAGCGCCCATCCTGGCCTACCTGATTGAAACGGCCAACGGACGCATCCTTTACGACGTGGGTTGCGACCATGCCAAGATCAACGACCCGTTGGCAAGTGCCCGTTACTACGACCCGGCGGTGTTCGAGTTCGGCGCGCCGGAGATGCGTGATGAGCAGCGCATTCCCCGCCATCTGGCGCGCCTGGGGCTTACGCCGGCCGATGTCGATGTGATTTTCATTGGCCACCTGCATTTCGACCATGCCGGCGGGCTCAAGGACTT
>JACMQR010000164.1 GCA_014376885.1 Polaromonas sp. | reverse complement strand
GCCGCTGGCTGTCCTGCACACCCTGGGCGCCGGGCTGGGCTGGGGGGTGTGGCTGCTGAGCGCGCGCTACCGGGCGCAATTCCGGGCGAATGTGGCCCAGGCGGGCCTGCCTTTCAGTGTCGCCCGGCCGGCGATTGCCGAGGCCGGCCGGTTTGTCGGCGAACTGCCCAGGCTGTGGATGCGGCCGCGCGCCCAGTCGTGCCTGGGCAATGTGCAGATCGAGGGCCAGACGCATGCGGCGCAGGCTTTTGCACAGGGCCGGGGCGTGATTTTCTTCGGGCCGCACTGCGGCAGTTTCGAGCTGGGGCCGCAGGCGCTCGCCGAACTCTACGGCCCGATCACCGCCATCTACCGGCCGGCCCGCAAGGCCTGGCTGGCCCGGCTCGAAGCGCTGGCCCGGGACCGGCGCCACCTCACCGTGGTGCCCGCCAGCCTGAGCGGCATCCGGCTGATGCACAAAACCCTCAAGGCCAACCAGGCCGTGGCCATGCTGACCGACCAGGTGCCGCCCGACGGCTGGGGCGTGTGGGCGCCGTTTTTCGGCAGGCCGGCCTACACCATGACGCTGGCGGCCCGGCTGGCGCTGCAAAACGGCTCGGTCCTGTTGCCGGTCAGCTGCGAGCGCCTGGCCCACGGCCGGGGTTATTTCTTGAAAATTTGGCCGGCGCTGGCCAGTCCAGAGCCGCATGAACCGGCCGGCCTTCTGGCTGCGGTCACCCGCATCAACCAGGCGATCGAAGCCATCGTGCTGAGCCAGCCGGGCCAGTACCTGTGGGCCTATGCGCGCTACAAGACGCCGCGCAAGGACGCCGCTTGAAAAATCCGCGCGCCTGGCTTGGCGCCGCCGCCACCGGGTGCGGCATCGGCTTCATGAAAGCCCTGGCCTGGCTGCCGCTGCCCGCCGTGCGGGCGCTGGGAACGGCGCTCGGCTGGCTGCTCTACGGCCTGGTGGGCGCGCGCCGGCGCGTCGTGCATGCCAATTTTTCGGTCTGCTTTCCGGCGCTTTCGGCGGCCGGGCGGCGTGCTCTGGCGATCGAGACCTTTGTGTATTTTTCGCAAGCCTGGCTGGACCGCGCCTGGCTCTGGCATGCGCCGGAGAAGTGGGTCCGGCAGCGCGTGCGCCTGACCGGCGCGGTCGAGGAGCTGGCCGGCGCTGCGCCGACGGTGATTTTTTTGCCGCATTTCATTGGCCTGGATGCGGCCTGGGCCGCCACGGCGCTGGCCATGCCGCGGCCGTCGACGACGATCTACACCGACCAGTCCAACAAGGGCGTTGACCAGTGGATCCTGCGGGGCCGCCAGCGCTTTGGCCACTTGCGCCTGTTCGGGCGCATCGAAGGCGTCAAGCCGATCGTGGCGGCGCTGCGGGCCGGCCAGCCGCTGTACCTGCTGCCCGACATGGATTTCGGCCCGACTGAATCGGTGTTCGTGCCGTTTTATGGCGTGCCGACCGCCACCGTGCCGTCGCTGTCGCGCTTTGCCCGCCTCGGCCGGGCCAAGGTCGTGCCGCTGCTGCCGCGCCTGACGCCGACCGGCTACGAGGTGCTGGTGCTGCCCGCCTGGACGGATTTTCCGGGCAGCGACCCGGTGGCCGACACGGCGCTGATGAATGCGCGGCTGCAGGCCTACATTGCCACCATGCCGGCGCAGTACTACTGGGTGCACAAGCGCTTCAAGACGCGGCCCGACGGCGCGGCTTCGCTGTACTAGGGCCGGCGCCTGCAGGCCAGCGCCGGGTTTAAAGCTCTTGTGCGCCTTTGCGCTTGTCGGCAGGCCGTTTTCAGTTATTAAAAATGGAGCAATTCAGGCCTTGTCGAGACGGCGGCTTTTTTCAGCGAATGAATTCCTGCAGGAAGCCGATGACCCGTTCGGGCTGCTCATGCACGATCCAGTGGGTGGCGCCGGGCACCCGGTGCAGCTGCATCTGCGGCACAAAGTCGTCCAGCCCGTCGAGCAGTGCTGGCGGCAGGGCAATGTCGTCCAGGCCCCAGATCACCAATGTTGGCAGCGTGACCTCCAGCTTGTCGCGCGCCATCACCACGGCGGCTGCGGCCGGGTCATGGTGCGGCGGGCCGGGCCGGGGCGGGCGCAGCGGCGAGGCGCGGTAGTAGTTGAGCGGCCCGGCCAGGCCGGCGCGCCAGAGGGCGCGGTATTGCGCCTTGACGGCGTCGGTCAGCCAGGGGTGCGGGCCGTCCAGCGCGCCCATGTTGGCAAACAGCTCCCACAGGCGCCGAAAATCGTCCTCGGCGAGCAGCGCTTCGGCATCCGGGCGAATCAAAAAATTCATGTACGCGCTGGCCGCCTGCTGCGCCGGCGAGTGCTGCAGTTCGCGCAAAAAGGTGCCGGGGTGCGGCGAATTGATGATCGCCAGCTTGTGCATGCAGCCCGGCTGCGCTGCCGCCAGGTTCCAGGCCACGGCGCCGCCCCAGTCATGGGCGACCAGGCAGGCCAGCTGGCCGCCACATTCCAATTCAATCAGCGCGGCGATGTCGTGCATCAGGTGCTTGGGCCGGTAGGCTGCCACCTCGGCCGGCGCGCTCGACAACTCGTAGCCGCGCAGGTTGGGCGCGATGCAGTAAAAGCCGCCATGCTCGGCTTGGGCGAAATGCGTCAGCAAGCCGTCCCAGGCAAAAGCGGCTTCCGGAAAACCGTGCAAAAACATCAAAACCGGCCGGCCTTTCACACCCGCCGTGCGGCAGGACAGGGTGATGCCATGCGGCAGGGGGTACAAACCAGTTTCAATCATGGTGCTATTTTTTTAATAGCTGTATACGCAATCAGGGCAAGCGCATAAGCCAGTTTTTACTAAAAATCCGGCGGGGCGCTGCGCCTGGCACGCGATGGCGACTCAGTGTCCGGGCTGCTCTGGCGCTGCCGGGTCCAGGGCGTCAGGCCTTGATTCTGGGTCGGTTTGCCCGGCTTCGGCATCCGGTGCAACCCTTGGCGCCTTGACCGGCTTTTCCGGCTTTTCCTTGGGATGCGCCCAGTCCCACAAATGCTGGGCGACTTCTTCCACGCCCTGGCGCTTGAGCGATGAAAACAGCTTGACATCGCCGCCGCCGGCCTGCAGCTTGACGATCTGCAGCGCCTTGGCCGCATCCGCCCGGTTGAGCTTGTCCGATTTGGTCAGCAGCACCAGAAACTTCAGCCCGGCCTCGACCCGCGGCCGGATGACATCGAGCAGCACCTCGTCGAGCTCCGTCAGGCCCAGGCGCGGGGCGCACAGCAGCACGATGGCCTGCAGGTTGTCGCGGGTTTGCAGGTAGTTGCCCATCACCTGCTGCCAGCGGTATTTGGCCTCTTTGGGAACTGCCGCATAGCCATAACCCGGCAGGTCGGCCAGCACCGCATCGGTGATGCCTTGCTTGCCGAGCGAAAACAAGTTGATGCTCTGGGTGCGGCCCGGCGTCTTGGAGGCAAACGCCAGCCGGTGCTGCTGCGTCAGGGTGTTGATGCAGGTCGACTTGCCGGCGTTGGAGCGGCCGACAAATGCGATTTCAGGCACCTCGATGCGCGGCAGGTGCTTGAGTTCGGGGGCGGTGGTCAGGAATTTGGCGGTGTGCAGCCAGCCCATGGCGATTTTCGGATCGGGCGCCATGGCAGCCGCGGCAAGCGGCAATGAAGTTGGAGAGGTCATGATGGAGCGGTCCCTGAAGGTGGGTAGCTGCGCTGCAGGGCAGGCAAGTAAAAAAGACAATCAAATGCAACAGCCGATGCTTGGGCAGCGATGGGACGCATTTACCGGTTGCCAAATACTGATAATAAAGCCTGGCGTCAGGCCATTGTAAAATCAGGTTCCTCTCAAGCTCTGTACGCCAACCAATTAAAAGCCCTGATATGAAGCTGCTCGCTACGTCCCTACTGGCCGCCCTGCTCGCCCTGCCTGCCACGGCCTTGTTTGCCGCCGGCGCAGCCACGCCTGCAGGCGCGGACCAGGCCGCCCCTGCGGCGCCGGCTGTTGCCATGCCGGTCATGGCGGCCAAGCCCGACCTGGTCAAGGGCGAAGCAGCGTTCACCGCCGTTTGTGCGGCCTGCCATGGCGCCGATGGAAATTCCGGAACGCCGGGCTATCCCAAGCTGTCCCAGCAGCATCCTGAATACCTCGTCAAGCAGTTGCAGGAATACAAGGCCGGCAAGCGCAAAAACGCCATCATGCAGGGCTTTGCGGCAACGCTCTCACCTGAGGACATGAAGAACATTGCCTACTGGGCGACCTCCAAACAGGCCAAGCCAGGTTTCGCTGCCGAAAAGGACCTGGTCACACTGGGCGAGCGCATTTACCGCGGCGGCATTGCAGAGCGCCAGATTGCCGCCTGCGCCGGCTGCCATACCCCATCGGGTGTCGGCATTCCGGCGCAATACCCGCGCCTGAAGGGCCAGCACGCCGAATACACCGCCACCCAGCTGACCTATTTCCGCGACGGCATCCGCACCAACAGCCAGCAAATGACCCAGGTGGCCGCCAAGCTCAATGACAAGGAAATCCGCGCGGTTGCCGACTATATTGCGGGCCTGCGCTGAGCCGGGCCAGGCAGCCAGGCGGCAGAGCTTGCTTTGCCGGTTGATGACCCACCGGATTGAACCCTGGCTGTAAAAACCAGTCATACCCAGGCTGGCTTTTCTAAAGAGAGCCAGCTTTTTTTGTTTTTTGCGGTTTCTTCTTTTCGCTACCCACGGCCCCGCAAGGGTTTTTGCTTTTACCTATGACAGTTTCCACCGAAGGCATGAAGGTCAACTGGGGCTCGCGCTCGCTGCGCGCCTCGGTCGAACTGCTGTCGTCGATGCGGTTTTCGATTTCCCTGCTGACCGTCATCTGCATCGCTTCGGTGATCGGCACGGTACTCAAGCAGCAAGAGCCGCTGACCAACTATGTCAACCAGTTCGGCCCGTTCTGGGCGCAGGTGTTCAGCCTGGCCAGCCTGAACACCGTGTATAGCGCCTGGTGGTTTTTGCTGATCCTGGCGTTTTTGGTGCTGTCGACCTCGCTGTGCATTGCCCGCAACACGCCCAAGATCGTTGCCGACTTCAGCCAGCTCAAGGAAGACGTGCGCGAGCAAAGCCTCAAGGCTTTCGGCCACCGCGCCCAGGCGGGCCTGGCCGAGTCGCCCGAGGCGGCCGCCCGGCGCATTGGCCAGACGCTGGTGCACAGCGGCTGGAAGGTCAAGCTCCAGCACCGCCAAGCCGGCTGGATGGTGGCCGCCAAGAAGGGATCGGCCAGCAAGCTCGGCTACATTGCCGCGCACAGCGCCATTGTGCTGATCTGCGTGGGCGGCCTGCTGGACGGCGACATGGTCGTGCGTGCGCAGATGCTGCTGGGCGGCAAATCCATCTACACCGGCGGCGGGTTGATTGCAGATGTGCCGCAAGTCCACCGCCTGGGCGAGCGCAACCCGACCTTTCGCGCCAACCTGATGGTCGCCGAAGGCACGCAGTCGGGCACGGCTATCCTCAACCAGCCCGGTGGCATCTTGCTGCAGGAGTTGCCATTTGCCATAGAACTGAAGAAATTCAATGTCGAGTATTACTCGACCGGCATGCCCAAGCTGTTTGCCAGCGACATCATCATCCATGACAAGGCCAGCGGCGAACAAACGCCGGCCCGGGTCGAGGTCAACCATCCGGCGAACTACAAGGGCATCGAGATCTACCAGTCCAGCTTTGACGACGGCGGCTCCAGTGTCACGCTCCAGGCCCTTCCCATGTCGGCGGCCAGCAAGTCCTTTGAGATCCAGGGGACCATCGGCGGCACCAGCGCGCTGACCGCTGGCCAGGGCGCCGGCGCCCAGCAGCTCACGCTGGAGTACACCGCCCTGCGGGTCATCAATGTGGAAAATTTCGCCGGCAATGCCGCTGGTTCCGGCGTGGATGTGCGCAAGGTCGACCTGCACAAAGCGATTGAAACCCGGCTGGGCGCGGCCAACAAGGTGGTGACCCAAAAGCAGCTGCGCAATGTCGGCCCGAGCGTGAGCTACAAGCTGCGCGACGCGTCCGGCCAGGCGCGCGAGTTTCAAAACTACATGCTGCCGGTCAAGATGGACGACAGCGCCGACACGCCGTCCCTGTTTTTAATGGGCGTGCGCAGCAGCACCGCCGAGCCGTTCCAGTACCTGCGCATTCCCGCCGACCCGGAAACCAGCACCGCGACCTTTGCGCGCCTGCGCGCCGCGCTGGCCGATCCGGCGCAGCGCGCCCTGGCCGTCAGCCGCTACACCCGCCTGGCCATCGGCAGCGACCGCCCGGAGCTGGCCCGGCAGCTGAGCGAATCGGCAGGGCGCGCGCTGGCCCTGTTCGCCGGCACCGAGCCTGCCCAGCCGTTTGCGGCGGGCGCGCCCGCCGACAAGGCCAGGCCAGCGGCCGGACTGCAGGCGATTTCTGATTTCATGGAAGCCAATGTGCCCGAGGCGGAGCGCAACCGGGCAGGCGAGGTGCTGGTGCGCATCCTCAACGGCGTTCTGTTCGAGCTGACCGCCATGACACGCGAGCAGGCCGGTCTTTCGCCTTTGGCGCAAGATGACAAAACCCAGGCCTTCATGGCGCAGATGGTGCTGAGCCTGTCGGACGCGCCCCACTATCCGGCGCCGATGGTGTTCGAGCTCAAGGATTTCAAGCAGGTCCAGGCCAGCGTCTTTCAGGTGGCGCGGGCGCCGGGCAAGATGATCGTCTACCTGGGCTGCGCGTTCTTGATCCTGGGCGTGTTCGGCATGCTGTATGTGCGTGAACGCCGGCTCTGGGTATGGCTGGCGCCGCAGGGCCCTGCATCCGGCCAGGGTGGCTCAGCAGCCAGCGCCCAGGCGCCGTCGGTGCCGCAATCTTTTGAAAACAGCCAGGCCACCATGGC
>JACMQR010000021.1 GCA_014376885.1 Polaromonas sp. | reverse complement strand
TGGCAACCATGCCCTGCAGGTCCGGCGAGGTGATGTAGTGGGGCGACAGCAGCACGCCCAGGCCAATCAGCAGGCACAAGGCCGCCTTGATCAGCAGCTCGTTGCTGGCTTGCTTGTCGGCCTTGCGGGTGGCGATATTGTTCGGGCGGCGGGTGGGGGCATTCGGTAAGGGCATGGGCTGATTTTCGCCTATTGCGGCGGCCGGGTCGCCAAGCCGCCGGGTGCCGGGCCGGGAAGGGCGACAATCGGGTCTTCGCTGGCGGCTGCTTTTGAACGCCAACATGCACAGACACCGCCCGGGCGCGTCATCGCACCGCCCCCCGCGACCCCTCCAACTAGAAAGAACACCTCCGATGGCCATCCAGTGGTTTCCCGGTCACATGCACCTGACCAAAAAAGCTATTGAAGAGCGCATCAAGGAAATTGATGTGGTGATCGAGCTGCTCGACGCCCGGCTGCCGGGCTCCAGCGCCAACCCGATGCTGGCCGGTCTGACCGGCGCCAAACCGACGCTCAAGGTGCTCAACAAGCAAGACCTGGCCGACCCGGCGCGCACCGCGCTCTGGCTGGCGCACTACAACGCCCAGGCCGGCACCCCAGCCATTGGCCTGGACGCCAGCATGAGCACGCCAGCCAAGGCCCTGATCGACGCCTGCCACAGCCTGGCACCGACGCGCGGCAGCATGGTCAAGCCGATGCGCGTGCTGATCTGCGGTATTCCCAATGTCGGCAAATCGACCCTGATCAACACCCTGACCGGCAAGCGCGCCACCAAGACCGGTGACGAGGCCGGCATCACCAAGGTCGAGCAGCGCCTGGTGCTGGCCGACGGCTTTTACCTGTGGGACACGCCAGGCATGCTCTGGCCGCGCATCATCGTCGCCAAAAGCGGCTACAACCTGGCTGCCAGCGGCGCCATTGGCCGCAATGCGTTCGAAGAGGAAGAAGTCGCGCTGGAGTTGCTCGACTACCTGATTCCCCACTACCCCGCCATGCTGGCGGCGCGCTACCGGCTGGAGTTGCCGGCGGGCACCAGCGACGAACAGGCGCTCGAAGAAATCGGCCGCAAGCGTGGCGCGGTGCTGAGCAAAGGCCGCATCAACCTGCAAAAAGCCGCCGAAATCGTGATCTACGAGTTTCGCGCCGGCACGCTGGGCCGCATCACCCTGGAAACGCCCGAGGAGTTCGCCGGCTGGATGGCCGCCGGGCAGCTGCTGGACGCTGAGCGCCAGGTGAAAAAAGACCGGATTGAAACCAGCCGGCTGGTCAAACTGAAAAAAATCCCCCGCCCGGCCAAGCCGGACCTGCGCTGACGCCCTGCGGCTGGCTGGTTAAGAAAAATCCGGACGGTCCAGGCCGCCGGCAGCTACAGCGCCTTGCGGCGCGCTCCCACAGGCGTGCTGCGCTTGACTGCCTACAGTCGGCAATGCGTTGCCACAGTTCAGAAAGCCCTGCATGCCCACTGCCACCGCCATTGAGGTCAGCGCCACCAGCGCCACCGGTTTTGAAGATGCGATCAACCGCGGGCTGCACCAAGCCTGCGCGGGCATCCGCAATCTACGTCATTTGTGCAGCGCCCAGGTCAGGGAGCAGCAGATGGTGGTTCAAAGCGGGCAGGCGGCAATTTACCGGGTGAAGATGCAGGTGACCTTCACGCGGGACAGCGAAAACCCGGAGGGCGCCGGTCGCGCCTGAGAATGCCAACTCCTGTCCCGTCCTGTCCCACCCTGCAGCTGTAGGAGGTTTCTCACTCGCAGGCAGGAATCTGCTCGGCTGCACACCAATGAAGACCGGGCTACCTTAAGCATTAGCCGCCGGCGCTGGCCAAGCCCGGACCGCGCCACACGGCCTTTATTTAACAGGAGCAGTGCATGACAAGCCCCTTGAGCCAGCCCCTTGCGTCAAATCCCCGGCGGCCGGACACCGCGCCCGTGCCCGCCGACCCCGACAGCCAGTCGGTGGCGGGCGAGGAAGACCCCGGCGCCTCGCTGGACCTGCCGGCCGGCCCGCACGGGCCGCCGGCGAGTCAGACGGTTTCCATGCCGCCCGGTGCGATCCATCCGGGCGACGATGCGGCCGAGGGAACGCCGGGCACGGGCCAGGCCATTTGCCGCGCATGCGGCGGCTCTGGCCGGGCAGCGAACGGGCCATGTCCCGCCTGCGCTGGCAGCGGGGCTGTCACGGCCGGACTGGGCGGTGCCTGACCGGCGGCGCCCCTCAGCTTCCCGGCCGCTGAGGTGACTTGCTGCTTGCGGGCAGGCAATGGTTTTTACTGCAAAGAGCCTTTCATGAACCCGATCACCAGCGCACTGACGCCCAGCGCTACCACCATGAACCGGCTGGACCATGCCAATGTGCTGGCCACCTTCCAGCAGTACCGGGCGAGCAGCCGGCCGCAGTTCGAGTTCGGGCTGGTCAACAGCACCTACATGGCACTGATGCGCGACGTGCTGCGCCATGTGGCCGAGGAAGAAACAGTGCGGCTTCCCGAGGCCGAGCGGCTGCTGCAGGACCATCTTGCAGAGCTTCGCAGCCAGATGATGAAGCGCCGGCTGCAGCTGGTGGCGCCCCGGACCGCTGACACGGCAGTCAACCTGGCCAGAGCCTTGCCGATCCCGTCAATAGCTCTGCTGGCCGGCGCCACGGTTGCCGGCCTGCTGCTTGGCCGGCAGATGACGCGCGACTGAGCGTTCAGACGGGAAAAAATTGATGCATGGTCGCGGGAAATATTTTAAAAATAAATACTTCAGAAGTCCGTTTGAGATTTTAAATCTGATGCTCACTACCAACCGATGGTGCGAACAGACAATGGTTTTCATCCTGCTTCCAACGTCTTTGTCTGCGCCTCAAACAGTACGTTCCGTACATGCTTGAAATGCTGTGTTGGTTAAAAAGTTATTTTTTGTAGGACACATTGCCGACATTTGCGAATAAACGTGTTGAATTTATTTTTTGGTGCGGAGTCTGTGAAGATATGTATGTCAAGGTTAATTTTGATTGGTACCTTTTTCGCCACCTCATTTCTTTCAGACAGGACAGCAACATGAAAAATAAACCGAGCCATCCGGGCCTCAGACCCCTGCTTGCGGCTCTGCTGCTGAGTGCTGCGGCAGCTGGCTGCGGCGGAGGCAGCGATGCCGGTCGTGACCCTATTCTCGGCACAGGGGGTGCAACTGCCTTGCTTGTCGTTCCACCCGGTGCGGTGTTGCCGGGAACAACGCCACCCGGGTCAACCTGCAACGT
>JACMQR010000163.1 GCA_014376885.1 Polaromonas sp. | reverse complement strand
GTGGGCGACCCAGGTTGATGCCACGCTGCCGGGGCGGCCTCAGCGCGACCCGCTGTACCTGTATGCGGGCCTGGCCGAGCTGAGCTGGACGATCAGCGTCAGCGACGCCATCATCGAAAACCCCCTCTTGCCCTGGCCTTGGTGGGGCATGCTTGCGATTGTGTTGGCGAGTTTTTGGGTGATCAGCATGACCCTGTTCAGCCTCGAAGTGGCTGGTTGGCGCATGCTGTCCCTGGGCCGCTGGCTGGGCCGCTGGCTGGCTTTGGAGTTGGCGGCGAGTGTTGTCGTTGCCGTGGCCGCGCTGGTCTACGGTCATCCGCTGGCGTTGACGCTCCTGTATGGGGCATCGGTGGTCACTTCGATGATCTTCGCTTTCTTTTTCATCTGGAAGGCTGCGCGTGGGGCCTTGCTGCCCCACAAGATGGTGGCGGCCGCCATGCTGCTGAACACGCTGGTGGGGGTGCGCGACCTGTATGTGTTCCGGCTCAGTCAGGGGTACGGCGGCAACACCTATCTGCGTTACAGCTCGGTGCTGTTTGGTCTGACGTTGGGCTACATCGTGATCCAGCGCTTCCGCATCGCCAGCGGCCAGGCGCGCGACCTCAACGCCAACCTGGCGGCGCGCGTGGCGCAGAAGGAGCAGGAGCTTGAGCAGAGCTACCAGCGTGTGGAGCAACTCGCCCGCGAGCAGGAGCGCACGGCCGAGCGCTCGCGCATCCTGCGCGACATGCATGACGGCGTGGGCTCGCACATCAGCTCCGCCATCCGTCAGCTGGAATCTGGACGGGCCAGCCAGCTGGACGTGCTGCAGACCCTGCGCGACTCGCTGGACCAGCTCAAGCTGTCGATCGACGCGATGAACCTCCCCCCGGGCGACATCACGGCCCTGCTGGCCAATCTGCGCTACCGGCTGGAGCCGCGTTTTGTGGCGACCGACATCGCGCTGCAATGGGATGTGGACCTGCTGGCACCCCTTGCACGGCTCGATGGCAAGGCCATGCGGCACTTGCAGTTCATGGTGTTCGAGGCCTTGTCCAACGTGTTGCAGCATGCCCATGCCAGTGTGCTGCGCATTGAGTTGCATGCCACACCGCAGGGCGGGGCGCAACTGAGGGTGATCGACAACGGCTGTGGCTTCGACCCGGACCGGGTGCCGCGCAAGGGTTTGAGTTCGCTGCAGGAACGGGCCAGTGCCATCGGGGCGCGGCTGCAAGTCAGCAGCGCTGCGGGCGGCACGGTGGTGGAAATTTCACTGGATTGAAATGGCCCTGGTGATGCCCCCTTTCATCCCCCCGCTGATGCGAGCCGTTCATCAGCCTGCATGTCACGAGTCGGTTCCGGTCGAACCAGGGCGGGATGGATTGGCTGCGTCTCAGCGCCTTGTAGGCTTGTTTCTGGGACTGTGCGGCAGGCAATGGGTGCCGCTACCATGGCGGCCAATGACATTGCGCGAGTTATTTCTGATCATGCTGCTGGGGTGGGCTTGTGCCACCGGGGCGCAGGCGTTCACTCAGGAGCTGCGAGACGTGCGTGTGACCAGCGCGATGGAAGGTGTGATGGAACGCAAGGATGTCGTGCTGCCATACAACTGGGACCGCGTGCATCACAGCCGCCCGGGCGATGCGACCTTTGAAGTGCCATTTTCGCTGCCCGGCGAACCCAGTGAGCCTTACGGGGCCTATATTTCACGCGTTGGCAATCTCTCGGAAATCTGGCTTAACGGCGCGCTGCTGTCGCGCAACGGCGATCTGGATACGGCCAATCTGGTTGACTATGCCAAGGTGCCGCTGCATGTGATCATCCCTTCGCAGTTGTTGCAAAAAGACAATCTGTTTCGCATCCACATCCATGCCGACGGAGGACGGCGGGGCGGCTTGTCCAAGGTGATCATCGGGCCGGAATCGGAGGTGCGCAGTCTGTTTGAGGTGGCCTATCGCTGGCGCGTGACAGGCTCGATCGCGGTGGCGGTCTTCAGCCTGATGGTGGGCGTGATGGCGCTGGTGCTGTGGGTGACGCAGAGTGACCGTGGCCAGGCCCGGGGCTTCAAGCGCGACAGCCTGTACCTGTATGCCGGGGTGGCCGAGCTGTGCTGGATGGTGCGCCTGAGCGACGTGGTGCTGGTCCATCCCCCCTTGAACTGGCCCTGGTGGGGCATCGTGCAGTCCATGGCCTATGCCGGCTGGGTCTGCTGCGTGGCCCTGTTTTGCCACGATGTGGCGGGCTGGCACCGGCATGCGAGCATGCGCTGGGTGCGGGTCGGTCTGTGGAGCATGGTGCTCTCATCGGCGCCGCTGGCCTACTGGGCCCTGACTCGCCATGAAGACCTGTTCCTGACCGGCTGGTACGGCTTTGCCACTTTTCTCTTCATCGGCTATGGCCTTTTCTATTTCGCGGCGGCGCTGCGCCGGCCCAGTGCCGAGCGGCTGCTGGTGGCCGCGGTGGGGGTGTTCAATGTGCTGGTCGGGTTGCGTGACTGGATGGTGATCCGGATCAGCGACAACTTCGGCGAGGTGCCCTGGATGCGCTACTCCTCGGTGCTGTTTGGCCTGGCGCTGGCCTATATCGTGATCATGCGTTTTCGCGAGGCCAGCGCGCAGTCGCGGGACCTGATGAGGAACATGGCCGCCAAGGTGAAGGAAAAAGAGCTGGCGCTGGATGCGAGCTACCGGCAGCTTGAACTGCTGGCACGCGAGCAGGAGCGCACCGCCGAGCGCACGCGCATCCTGCGCGACATGCACGACGGCGTGGGCTCGCACATCAGTTCGGCCATCCGGCAGCTGCAGTCTGGCAAGGCCAGCGACGCGCAACTGCTGCAGACCCTGCGCGACTCGCTGGACCAGCTCAAGCTGTCGATTGATGCCATGAACCTTCCCCGGGGGGATATCACAGCCCTGCTGGCCAATCTGCGCTACCGGCTGGAGCCGCGTTTTGCGGCCTCGGACATCGAGCTGCAGTGGCAGGTGGATGTGCTCCCGCCGCTGGCCAGCCTGGACGCCAAGGCCATGCGGCAGCTGCAGTTCATGGTGTCCGAGGCCCTGTCCAACGTGCTGCAGCACGCCCGTGCCAGTGTGCTGCGCATCGAGTTGCGGACCACGCCGCAGGGCGGGGCGCAGCTGCGGGTGATCGACAACGGCTGTGGCTTCGACCTGCAGCGGGTGCAGCGCAAAGGCCTGAGCTCCTTGCGTGAACGGGCCGTGGCCATTGGTGCGCGGCTGGAAGTCCGTAGTTCACCGGGCGGCACCGTGGTGGAAATTATGCTGGAACCGGAGCCCATGGCAAGTCCGGAATGAACGTGAACCGAGCCTGTTCTCTGGCGTGATAATGACGTCATGGCTGTCGTATTTGAAAGAACCTCCCTCCTGCAACGGGCAACACCCTGGTTCAGTGGGTTTGACGGGCCCCTGGCGTTTGCGGTTTTTCTGCTGGCGTGTGCCGGTTTGCTGACCATGTACTCCTCGGGTTATGACCATGGCACGCGCTTTGTGGACCATGGCCGCAACATGCTGATCGCGGGCACCATCATGTTCGTGGTGGCCCAGATACCGCCCCAGCGCCTGATGTCGCTGGCCGTGCCGCTGTATGTGCTGGGGGTGACCCTGCTGGTGGCGGTGGCGGTCTTTGGCATCACCAAAAAGGGCGCGCGGCGCTGGGTCAATGTGGGCGTCACCATCCAGCCCAGCGAAATCCTCAAGATCGCCATGCCGCTGATGCTGGCCTGGTGGTTCCAGAAGCGCGAGGGCCAGCTGCGCTCGCTCGACTTCTTTGTGGCGGTGACGCTGCTGGCCATTCCCGTGGCCCTGATTGTCAGGCAGCCCGACCTGGGCACCGCCATTTTGGTGCTGGCGGCCGGCCTGTCGGTGATCTTCTTTGCGGGCCTGCGCTGGCGCTGGATTTTGCCGCCCGTTTTGCTGGGCATGGTGGGCGTGGTGCTGCTGGTGGTGTTCGAGCCCAGCCTGTGTGCCGATGGCGTGCGCTGGCCGGTGCTGCATGACTATCAGCAGCAGCGTATCTGCACCCTGCTCGATCCCACCCGGGACCCGCTGGGCCGGGGCTTTCACATCATCCAGGGCATGATTGCCATCGGCTCGGGCGGGTTCCTGGGCAAGGGCTTCATGCAGGGCACGCAGACCCATCTGGAATTCATCCCAGAGCGCACCACCGACTTCATTTTTGCCGCCTACGCCGAGGAGTTTGGTTTGCTGGGCAACCTGATGCTGATCGGCGGCTTCGTGTTCCTGGTCATGCGCGGATTGACCATCGCCCTGGAGGCGCCCACGCTGTTTTCGCGCCTGCTGGCCGGCAGCGTGACCATGATCTTTTTCACCTACGCCTTCGTCAACATGGGCATGGTCAGCGGCCTGCTGCCGGTGGTGGGGGTGCCGCTGCCTTTCATCAGCTATGGCGGCACCGCCATGGTCACCCTGGGCATGGGCCTGGGCATCCTGATGTCAGTCTCCAAATCCAAACGGCTGGTGCAGTCATGAGCCACCCGGCGAGGGGCCCCGCCCTGGCGGGGATCGACGGCAAGGCGAATGGCTGCGGGGCGCCGACAAGTCACTGCCTGTTGATGGGCACGGTTGCGGAGGCGATGTCATGAGCCACCCGGCGAGGGGCCCCGCCTTGGCCGCCCCCTATCCCGTCGCCGTGATCGGGGTCGGCAACATGGGCGGCGCCATGGCGGCCAACCTGCTGGCCCGGGGCTGGCCGGTGCAAGTGAGCGACGTGGATGCCGTCAAGGTTCAGAGCTTGGTGTCTTTGGGGGCTCTGGCCCTTGATCCATCTTCGCAGGAAGCTATCAATTCAGTAGCAACCATTGTCTGCGTGGTGGATGCCATCCAATGCGAAGAGGTCTTGTTCGGCCCCCAGGGCCTGGCCTTGCGCCTGCAACCCGGCCACATGGTGATGCTGTGCCCCACCATGGCCCCGGCTGAGGTGGAGAGTTTTGCGCTGCGCCTGGCCCAGCGGGGCATAGACACCCTGGACGCGCCCATGTCCGGTGGCCCGGCGCGGGCCCGCGATGGTTCGATGAGCCTGATGCTGGCCGGTGACGATGCCGTGTTCAACAAGTTCGAGGCACTGCTTGCGGCGCTGTCGTCCAAGGTATTTCGCATCAGCGCGCGCCTGGGGGACGGCGCGCGCACCAAGCTGGTCAACAACCTGCTGGCGGGCATCAACCTGGTGGGTGCGGCCGAGGCGCTGGTGATGGCGCAAAAAATGGGGCTCGATGTGAGCCGGACGCTCGATGTGATCGAGCAGTCCAGCGGCCAGAGCTGGATCGGCTCGGACCGCATGCGCCGGGCTATTGCCGGCGATTTTGCGCCGCGCGCCCACGTCACCCTGCTGGAGAAAGACACCCGTCTGGCGGTGCAGGCGGCCCTGGCGGTGCAGTTCAGTGGCCCGCTGGGGGCGGCTGCCCGCGATGTCTTTAACCAGGCGTCGCGTGGGGGCATGTCCGGGGAGGATGACGCGGTGCTGTACCGGTTTTTGGCTGGCGGCCTAAAATGAGACCATGATCTCTCGCGAACCCACCCTCGAACGCCTGGCAATAGCCCAGGGCCTGCTGCTGACACCTTTTGGCCTGAACGAGTCCCACCTGGCCCGCGCGCTGGCGGAAATCAAGGCGCACAAGGTGGACGAAGCCGACCTGTATTTCCAGTACACCCGCAGCGAGGGCTGGAGCCTGGAGGAAGGCATCGTCAAGACCGGCTCCTTCAGCATTGACCAGGGCGTGGGCGTGCGCGCGGTCAGCGGCGAGAAAACCGCCTTCGCCTATTCGGACGATATTTCCGAAGCCTCCCTGCTGGATGCCGCCCGCACGGTGCGCACGATCTCCAGCGCCAGCAACTCGGCGCGGGTGAAAACCCCGGCGACCAAAATCGCCTCGGCCCGCTCGCTCTACAAGGGGCTGGACCCGATCACCACGCTCGACAGCACGGCCAAGGTCAAGCTGCTGGAGCGGGTGGAGCAACTGGCACGGGCCAAAGACCCGCGTGTGGCCCAGGTGATGGCCGGTCTGGCCAGCGAATACGACGTGGTGATGGTGGCGCGGGCCGACGGCACGCTGGCCGCCGATGTGCGCCCGCTGGTGCGCCTGAGCGTGACGGTGATCGCCGAGCAGAACGGCCGCCGCGAAATGGGCTCAGCCGGTGGCGGCGGGCGTTTTGGCCTGGCCTATTTTGACGACGAACGCATCACCGAGTATGTCAACGATGCGGTCAAGGCCGCGCTCACCAACCTGGAGTCACGTCCGGCGCCCGCGGGTGAAATGACCGTGGTGCTCGGCCCAGGCTGGCCCGGCATTTTGCTGCACGAGGCCATTGGCCACGGCCTGGAAGGCGACTTCAACCGCAAGGGCTCCAGCGCCTTTGCCGGGCGCATCGGCCAGCGCGTGGCCGCCAAAGGCGTCACGGTGCTGGACGACGGCACCCTTGCCGACCGGCGCGGCTCTCTCAATGTCGACGACGAAGGCAACACCAGCCAGCGCAATGTGCTGATCGAGGACGGCATCCTCAAGGGCTACATCCAGGACGCCATGAACGCGCGCCTGATGGGCGTCAAACCCACGGGCAACGGCCGGCGCGAAAGCTATGCCCATGTGCCCATGCCGCGCATGACCAACACCTACATGCTGAGCGGCGACAAATCGCCCGATGAAATCGTGGCCAGCATCCGACGCGGCCTGTATGCCACCAACTTCGGCGGCGGTCAGGTCGACATCACCTCCGGCAAGTTCGTGTTTTCCGCCAGCGAAGCGTTCTGGGTCGAAAACGGCAAGATCCTTTACCCGGTCAAGGGCGCCACGATCGTTGGCAACGGTCCCGACGCACTGACCCGCGTGACCATGATCGGCAACGACATGCAGCTCGACAGCGGTGTGGGTACCTGCGGCAAGGAAGGCCAGAGCGTGCCAGTGGGCGTGGGCCAGCCCACCCTGCGCATTGACGGCCTGACCGTGGGCGGAACCGCCTGAACGGTCTGACCCGCGGCCAGGGTCCCGACGGCCCTGGCGCCTGGCTCCCGCAGTCGCTGAGCTGACACGGGGGCTAGGCAGCGTTGTGCTGCAAGTGCACAATCGAGGCATGACCAGCTCACGGATACCGACAGAGCCGCCGTCTTCGGTGGCTTCCAGCATCCATACCTTTGGCGAGTTGAGCGAGTTTCTGCGCTCTGCGGTGGCCGACCAGGAGTCACTGAAATTCAGCGAGAGCATGGGCTGGCTGGCCGCGCACATCGAGGCGGTGGTGAGTGCGCTCAAATCCCATCCCCAACCAGAGCCCGAGGCCGTGGCGGAAATGCTGGTGGATTTGCTCACCATGCTGCGCCAGCATCGCAGTCTGGTGGTGCAACTCAACATGGCCTGGCGCCAGCTTTATGAATACCCGGCTTACCTGTCCGCGCTCAACCAATGCCGCGTCATGGTGGGCCAATGGGTGATGCAGGCCCAGCAACCTGGAACGCGGTTTCTGGGCGCGCATGAGTTCGAAACAGTGGCCTGGCGCATGCTGGGCGAAGGCGCGCTGCTGATTGATGTGTACGAGCAGACGCGCAACAAGGAGCGGGAGGCGCAGCAAATCAGGAATGCATCGCCACTGGCGCGGTTGCGGGCCTGGTGGCGCCAGCGCCGCCGCTGACCGGCGCTGATTTAAGGGGCCGGCAAGGTCCGCCCGAGCTGACTATGCTACAGTCGAAGCCATGAAATCAGTCAGTTTCCATTTTTCTTACTTTTGGTTCTCAAGCGCCGCCGGCGGTAGAGAGTTCTGAACGTAACTAAACAAAACGTCCTGAATTTCCCAAAAACCGCCGGCCTACCCGGCGGTTTTTTTATGCCCGATCCGTGTCAAATTTTCGTGAACAAGGAGCCACAACATGAATGCCAAAACCACATCCTCCGGCACCGATACCTGGTATGCGAACCCTGTCGACAAAACCAGCCAGACCGACGACGAACGCATCAAGGACATCACCGTGTTGCCCCCTCCTGAACATTTGATCCGCTTTTTCCCGATTCGCGGCACCCCGGTCGAGACCCTGATCACCGACACCCGCCGCAACATCCACAACATCATGGCCGGCAAGGACGACCGCCTGCTGGTCATCATTGGCCCCTGCTCGATCCACGATCCGGCCGCGGCGGTGGACTACGCGCGCCAGCTCAAGGTTCAGCGCGCGAAATACGCCGACACGCTGGAAATCGTGATGCGCGTGTATTTCGAGAAACCGCGCACCACGGTCGGCTGGAAGGGCCTGATCAACGACCCGTACCTCGATGAAAGCTTTCGCATCGACGAAGGCCTGCGCATCGCGCGCCAGCTCTTGATCGACATCAACCGCCTGGACCTGCCGGCCGGCAGCGAATTCCTCGACGTGATTTCGCCGCAGTACATCGGCGACCTGATCTCCTGGGGCGCGATCGGCGCGCGCACCACCGAAAGCCAGGTGCACCGCGAGCTCGCGTCCGGCCTGTCGGCGCCGATCGGCTTCAAAAACGGCACCGACGGCAACATCCGCATCGCCACCGACGCCATCCAGGCGGCGGCGCGCGGCCACCATTTCTTGTCGGTTCATAAAAACGGCCAGGTCGCGATCGTGCAGACCCATGGCAACCAGGACTGCCATGTCATCCTGCGCGGCGGCAAGGCGCCCAACTATGACGCCGCCAGCGTTGACGCCGCCTGCCAGGAGCTGCAGGCCGCCGGCCTCAATGCCCGCTTGATGGTCGACTGCAGCCATGCCAACAGCGCCAAGCAGCATGAAAGGCAGATCGGCGTGGCGCGCGACATTGCTGGCCAGATCGCTGGCGGCTCGCGCCAGGTGTTCGGCCTGATGCTGGAAAGCCACCTGACGGCCGGCGCGCAAAAATTCACCGCCGGCAAGGACGATGCCCGCTCGCTCGAATACGGCCGCAGCATCACCGATGCGTGTCTGGGCTGGAACGATTCGCTGGACGTCCTTGAGTCCCTGTCGGCCGCTGTGGCGGCGCGTCGGGCAAAATAAGGCCAGCCGCCCGTTGAGGACCCGTCGCCACTTTTTTGGAGGAAACGCTCATGCGCAGCGAAGTCACTGTCACGTTCAAGAGCCAGGCCCCGGTTCGGATTGAAGTTCACGCCGGCCCGGAGCCCCTGACCAGCGAGGCGGCGCGGCACTGGCTTGACGAGCAGTTCACCGAGATGGGCTGCGAGCCGCTGCGGCCCACCGGCAAGCTGCTGACCGCCGACAAGGTGGTGGTGGTGGCCGAGGCCGCCGGGCCGGCGAAGTTTGCCCAGACCCCATGGGCCCAGGCCTTCGCCCGCGCCGCCAGCGCTGCGCTGGGCCGGCCGGTGGTGCACATCGATGTCGCCGCATTGAGCATCAGCTACTGAGCCGGCGCGCGGTCTGCTGCAACCGCCATTTCTGGTGTTTCAGCCCTATCGTCCTTTTCCCGAGGGTATTCATGGCTATGCTTTAAATAGCAAAAAGCAACAGTATCTGCCTTGGTCAGCAGGCCAGCGCCGCCAGCAGCCGGGCATGAATCCCGCCAAAGCCGCCATTGCTCATGCACAGCAGATGGTCACCCGGCCGGGCCGCCGCGCCGACCTGCGCCAGCAGCTGCGCCAGGTCGCCCGCCACCTGGGCGCGTTCGCCCATCGGCGCCAGCGCGGCCCGCGCATCCCAGTCCAGCCCGCCGGCATGGCAAAACGCCAGGTCGGCTCGGGCCAGGCTCCAGGGCAATTGCGCGGTCATGCTGCCCAGCTTCATGGTGTTGCTGCGCGGCTCGAAAATGGCCAGGATTCGCTCGGCGCTCCGGCCCGCGCTGTCCAGCTGGCGACGCAGGCCGTCGACCGTGGTGTGGATGGCCGTCGGATGGTGGGCAAAGTCGTCATACACCGTGATGTCGCCGCCGGCGCGCCGCACCGTGCCGCGCACTTCCATGCGGCGTTTGACATTCTGGAATGAAGCCAGCGCCTCGGCCGCCAGGCTGGGCGGCACGCCCAGGTGCTCGGCGGCGGCAATGGCGGCCACGGCATTCATCTGGTTGTGAGCGCCTCCCAGGTTCCACCGCACCTGGGCCACCGGGGCACCGGCTTTGAGCACCGCGAATTCGCCTGGCTCGCCGAGCGCGCTGAAACCACGGTGTCCTGACAGGCCGCCAAACGGCATCGGCTCGCTCCAGCAGCCCTGGGCCAGCACGCGCTGCAAGCTGGTCTCGGCGGCATTGACGACCACGCGGCCGGTTGAGGGAATGGTGCGGACCAGGTGATGGAACTGCCGCTCGATGGCCGCCAGATCGTCAAAAATATCCGCATGGTCGAACTCCAGGTTGTTCAGGATCGCCGTGCGCGGGCGGTAGTGGACAAACTTGCTGCGCTTGTCGAAAAACGCGGTGTCGTATTCATCGGCCTCGATCACAAACGCATTGCCCGACCCCAGGCGCGCCGACACGCCAAAATTCAGCGGCACGCCGCCGATCAAAAAGCCCGGCTGCAGGCCAGCGCCTTCCAAAATCCAGGCGAGCATGGCGGCGGTGGTGGTTTTGCCATGCGTGCCGGCGACTGCCAGCACATGGCGCGGCCCGGTGGCATGGTGCGTCGGGTGGTGCAGCACATGGCCGGACAGCCACTGCGGCCCGCTGGTATAGGGCTGGCCACTGTTCAAAATGGCTTCCATCAAGGGGTATTTGGCGCTGCCATCTGGCAGCCGCGCCCGCGACACGACGTTGCCAATCACAAACACATCGGGCGCCAGCGCCATCTGGTCGGCGCTGTAGCCTTCGATCAGCTCGATGCCCAGGGCGCGCAGCTGCTCGCTCATCGGCGGATAGACGGCGCTGTCGCAGCCTGTCACCCGGTGCCCGGCCTCGCAGGCCAGCGCCGCCAGGCCGCCCATGAAGGTGCCGCAAATTCCCAAGATGTGTATGTGCATGGCGCTATTTTAAAGATGCACGGCGGAGTCGCTTATTTTCTGTCCAAAGAAGCGCAAAGTGCTTGTACAGCGGACTTGAGCTGCTTCTTATTTGATAGTTAACAAGGATCTTCCGCGTTGCCGCTGCTCCGGCCCGTCCGATAGGGGCACAATAGCCTGAATTGCTTGCCGGCCGATCTTTACCCTCCCCCCCACACCTCGCTGCTGGCCGCGCGCCAGCCGATCCCGATGCTGCACACCCTCAAATCCGAAATCGCCGCCACCGCTGCTGCGCTGGTGGTCGAAGAAGGGCTGGAATACGGCCCCGCCAAGCGCCGCGCGCTCAAGCAGCTGGCTCTGCCGGCGCGCACAGCGCTGCCCGACAACGACCAGATGGAGAGCGCGGTGCGCGAGTACATCGAGCTGTTTTGCGCCGACACCCAGCCCGCCGAGCTGGCCGCGCTGCGCCAGCTGGCCCTGGTGTGGATGCAGCGCATGGCCGATTTTCGGCCGCATCTGGCCGGCGCGGTCTGGCACGGCACAGCCACCCGGCTGTCCGATATTTATGTGCAGCTGTTTTGCGACGACCCGAAGTCGGCTGAAATTGCACTGATCGAACACAATGTCGACTATGAGCCGCGCACCGTGACCGGCTTTACCGGCGGCAGCGTCGAAGCCCTGTCCATCAGCAGTTTGTGCCAGCCGCTCAGTGAAAACATCGGCGTGCACCTGATGGTGTATGACCATGACGACCTGCGCGGCGCCCTGCGCCCCGACGCCAAGGGCCGCGCGCCGCGCGGCAGCCTGGCGGCTGTGCAAAAATTGTTGTCCACCCATTCAGGAGATTGAGCAGTGAATCGCAGACACATGCTGTACGGCGGCGTTGCTGCTGGCGCGGCCCTGGCCGGTGCCGGCGCCGCCTGGTGGAAATTCGAGCCCGGTCAGGCCATCAATTCGGCGCCGGTCGCCACGGCGGCGCAAGCCTTCTGGAACTTGAGCTTTGACACGCCCGCCGGCGCGCCGCTGCCGATGAGCGGCTTTCGCGGCAAGCTGCTGCTGGTCAACTTCTGGGCAACCTGGTGCCCGCCCTGCGTGGAAGAGCTTCCACTGCTCGATTTTTTCTACCAGGAAAACAAGGACAAGAACCTTCAGGTGGTCGGTCTGGCGGTGGACCAGCCCAGCACAGTGCGCGCCTGGCTGCAAACCCGGCCGCTGAATTTTCCGGTCGGCATGGCCGGTCTGGAAGGCACCGAGCTGAGCAAGTCACTGGGCAACCGTTCCGGCAGCCTGCCATTCACGGCTGTTTTTAATCCGGCAGGCCTGCTGCTGCACCGAAAAATCGGAAAAGTCACGCCGGAAGACCTGGTGCAGTGGACGCAGCTCACCTGAGGCGCCGTCGGGCAGGCTTTGGCAATTTCTTTGCCGCCGGCTTTTGGCCGGCAAGGCGCTGGTCTGCACCGACCCTGTTTAACGCTTTGACAGAATTGCCATAAGGTACACTCTGCTTTTTTCAGGGGTGGCATGACACCCAGCGATGCCGCCCGTTCATTGCCTGATGGGCGCTGTAAGGCGACATACAACAAATTAGGCGGCTATATAGGCAAACCTGGCAGGCTGACCGCCTTGCCGCTTGTCCAGGCCGCGTGCCGGCACCGTTATTGCCAGCAGCTCCCTCCGGTGGAAAGAATCTATGGATCTAAGAAAACTCAAAACACTGATTGACCTGGTTTCGGAGTCCAATGTGTCCGAGCTGGAAATTACCGAGGCCGAAGGCAAGATCCGTATCGTCAAGGCCAGCGGCATGCCGATGGTGATGCACCAGCCGGCCATGATGCCCGTGCCCGTGCCGTCCGTGTCGGTTGCTGCGCCTGAAGCGCCGGTGGCGGCACAGCCAGCTGGCCATGCTGTCAAGTCGCCGATGGTGGGCACTTTTTACCGCTCGTCCAGCCCGGGCTCCAGCGCGTTTGTCGAAATCGGCTCGCTGGTCAAGGAGGGTGACACAGTGTGCATCATCGAGGCGATGAAAATCCTCAATGAAATCGAGGCGGACAAGTCCGGCACCGTCACCAAGATCCTGTGTGAAAACGGCCAGGCTGTGGAATACGGCCAGCCTTTGTTCATGATCGAGTAAGCCAGCTGGCCCCCTTCTGGCCGCCTCTGACCGCCCACTGACCCTTTTATCTGCCAGGCGGATCCGGCGGCCGTCTTCTTTGGACAGACCCGGTAGCCCACTGCATGTTTAAAAAAATTCTGATCGCCAACCGCGGCGAGATCGCCCTGCGCATCCAGCGGGCCTGCCGGGAACTCGGCGTCAAGGCCGTCATGGTGTATTCCGAAGCCGACCGCGAGGCCAAGTACGTCAAGATGGCCGACGAAGCGGTCTGCATCGGGCCGGCGCCCTCGTCGCTGAGCTATCTCAATATGCCGGCGATCATTTCAGCCGCCGAGGTCACCGACGCCGAGGCAATTCACCCGGGCTATGGATTTTTGAGCGAGAACGCCGACTTTGCCGAGCGCGTCGAAAAAAGCGGCTTCAAGTTCATCGGCCCCTCGCCCGAGTCGATCCGCCTGATGGGCGACAAGGTGTCGGCCAAGCAGACCATGCTGAAAGCCGGCGTGCCCTGCGTGCCGGGCTCCGAAGGCGCCTTGCCGGCCGATCCGGCCTTCATCAAGCGCGTGGCCAAGCAGATCGGCTACCCGGTCATCATCAAGGCTGCTGGCGGTGGCGGCGGACGCGGCATGCGCGTTGTGCATACCGAGGCGGCCTTGCTCAATGCGGTGCAGACCACCAAGGCCGAAGCCGGCGCGGCCTTTGGCAATCCGGAGGTCTACATGGGGAAATTCCTGCAGAACCCCCGGCACATCGAGATCCAGATCCTGGCCGATCAGTACAAAAATGCGGTCTGGCTGGGCGAGCGCGACTGCTCCATGCAGCGCCGCCACCAGAAGGACACCGAGGAAGCGCCGGCGCCCGGCATTCCCCGCAAGCTGATTGAAAAAATCGGCGACCGCTGCGCCGAAGCCTGCCGCAAGATGGGTTACCGCGGTGCCGGCACCTTTGAATTTTTGTACGAAAACGGCGAGTTCTATTTCATCGAAATGAACACCCGCGTGCAGGTCGAGCATTCGGTCACCGAAATGATCAGGGGCATCGAC
>JACMQR010000162.1 GCA_014376885.1 Polaromonas sp. | reverse complement strand
GGCACTGTCGGGCTTGTTGAGCTCGGCGCCCTGGGCAAAGCGCTCGACCAGGTCGCTGTTGGCAATGAACAGCCGGCCAAAGGCGACCGCATCTGCCGTTCCCTGGGCTACCAGCGCATCGGCATCGGTCGCGCCGTAGTTGCCGCACCAGATCAAGGTGCCGCTGAAGGCGGCGCGCAGCTGCGCGCGGAACTCATCCGTCAGCTCGGGGCCGCCGGCCCAGTCGGGCTCGGCAATGTGCAGGTAGGCCACGCCGCGCTCGCTGAAGGCCCGGGCCAGGTACAAGGCGCTGGCTTCGGCTTCGGTGTCGGCCATGTCGAAGGCCGCGAAATGCGGCGACAGCCGCACGCCGACCTGCGCGGCGCCCATGACGTCGATCACCGCGTCGAGCGCTTCGAGCGTCAGGCGGGCGCGGTTTTCCAGGCTGCCGCCATAGCCGTCGGTGCGCAGGTTGGTGTTGGTCGACAAAAACTGGTGCAGCAAGTAACCGTTGGCCGCGTGCAGCTCCAGAAAGTCAAAGCCGGCCCGCTGACCGCGCTCGGCCGCCTGGCGGTACTGGGCAACGATGCCGGGCAGTTCCTCGAGCGCCAGGGCGCGCGGTGTTTCGGTTTGCACATTTTCCGGCGTGCCGTCGGGCTGGATGACAAAGCATTTGGTGTTTTTTGCCACCAGGGCTGAAGGCGCTACCGGCTGGCCGCCGTTTTCCTGCAGCAGCGAATGCGAGATGCGGCCGACATGCCACAGCTGCAGCGCAATATGGCCGTTCTTGGCATGCACCGCCTGCACGACGTTTTTCCAGCCGGCTTCTTGCGCATCGGTGTAAATGCCGGGCGTCAGGGCATAGCCCTGGCCTTGCCGGGAAACCTGCGAGGCTTCGCTGACGATCAGGCCGGCGCTGGCGCGCTGTGCATAGTACAGCGCATTGAGCGCGGTCGGCACATCGCCCGGCTGGCCGGCCCGCGAACGGGTCAGCGGCGCCATGAAGATGCGGTTGGGCAGGGTGGTGTTGCCGATTTTTAAGGGGGAAAGCAGTTTTTTCATTGAAGTCCTTGAGGAGCGGGGTTAAGAAAAATCGGGCCTGCCGGTCGGGCGCAGGTGGGTGGGCAAACAGCGGGGTTGAAAATTCG
This sequence comes from Polaromonas sp., assembly GCA_014376885.1. Taxonomy (GTDB): domain Bacteria; phylum Pseudomonadota; class Gammaproteobacteria; order Burkholderiales; family Burkholderiaceae_C; genus Polaromonas. Next base: position 2,214 of record JACMQR010000162.1, on the reverse strand, counting down.
CCTGAAGCGGCTGCCGGGGCACCGTTTCAGGCATGGGAAAGCAAGGCAGCCGGTCAATCGGTCCGGGGTTCAAGCAGCTCTGGCAGTGCGGGCAGCTCTGGCGGCGGCAGGTTCAGCAGGCTCAAGGTGGCTGCCAGGGCTGCGTCCAGCGCGCTGGGCTCGCGCCTGACCTTGGTCAGCAATGCCGCGCCCAGCCACATCTCGTAGAGCGTCAGCGCGCTGTGCCGGGCATCTTTGTTGCTGGCGAGCGAGCCGTCGCGCAGGCCCTGGGCCAGGCAATCGGCCAGCCGTTCGATGATCTGGTCGGTGCCGCGCAGCAAGGCCGTGCGCATCGCCTCGGACAGGTCCGACACCTCGCCGCTCAGCTTGACGACCAGGCAGTTGCATTCGGCGGCGCCGCTGTCGCCCGGCGTCATCCAGCTGCGCCAGTAGCGCATCAGGCGCGTGGCGGCCGGCGTGCCGTCAGGCTGCAGCAAGCCGTCCACCTGCGCCAGGTAGTCATGCAGGTAGCTGTCGACCAGCGCCTCGCCAAACGATTCCTTGGACTTGAAGTAATGGTAGAACGAGCCCTTGGGCACCTGGGCGGTGGACAAGATCTCGTTCAGGCCAACCGCCGAAAAGCCCTTGCCCAGGATAATGCGGCGCCCGATGTTCAGGATGTGCTGCTTGACGTCTGGAAGGTCATGGTTCATGGCCTGCAGTGTAGGTTGAAAAAATAGACCAGTCGTCTAGTAAGGGCTTGCGCGCTGGCCAGGCGGGCCAGGCTGCGGGGCACAATGGCGGGCATGAAAGCACCCCCAAGACTGCAATCCCTCGTTGAAGAGGGCCTGATCGACACCGTGGTTCGCCAGCTGATGAGCGGCAAGGAAGCCATGGTGTATGTCGTGCGCTGCGGCGCTGACACGCGCTGCGCCAAGATCTACAAGGAAGCCGACCAGCGCAGCTTTCGCCAGGCGGTCGACTACACCGAAAACCGCAAGGTCAAAAACACCCGGCAGGCCCGGGCCATGGCCAAGGGCACCAAGTTTGGCCGGCAGGCCAGCGAAGCCGCCTGGCAAAGCGCCGAGGTTGATGCGCTGTACCGCCTGGCCGACGCCGGCGTGCGCGTGCCCAGGCCGTACAACTTTTGCGATGGCGTGCTGCTGATGGAACTCGTCACCGACGCCAATGGCGATGCTGCGCCGCGCTTGAACGATGTCGAGTTCACGCCCGAGCAGGCGCGCCGCCATCATGCGGGCCTGATCACCGAGGTGGTGCGCATGCTGTGCGCCGGCATTGTCCACGGCGACCTGTCGGAGTTCAATATCTTGCTCGCCGACGACGGCCCGGTCATCATCGACCTGCCGCAGGCGGTGGACGCCGCCGGCAACAACCACGCCAGCCGCATGCTTGAGCGCGACGTGGCCAACCTGCGCAACTTCTTTGGCCGCTTTGCTCCCGACCTGCTCAAGCTGGACTATGGCCACGAGATGTGGGCGCTCTACCAGCGCGGCGTGCTGCATCCCGACACCGTGCTGACCGGCAGGCTCCAGCGCCAGGCCGGGCCGGTCGATGTGGGCGGCGTGCTGCGCGAGATTGGCGACGCCAGCGCCGCAGAAGCCGCGCGCCGGCTGCGCATGGGCCAGTAATCCCACCGCCGCGCAAACGGCTGCCTGCCTGGGTCATGAAGTGTCGAAGTGCCGAAACGTCTTTGCTGTTACATTTTGTTTCCTCAAGAACTTTTTGACTACCTTGTTGGGGGGATGCGCGGGCCGGGCCATTTCCCTAGAATCTTATTACCCCAAGGTCGAGCTTTGCCCGCAGCAGAGCTCGCGCCGGGCGGCCATCGCCCTGGTGGGGCTGTCCCGCTCTGGGGAAAATAACGATCAAAGACAAGGATTTTTTATGGCGGCGTCCAGATACCGGATTGAAAGCAGCGGCACGCTTACCAGCGACTTGTTACGTTCAATCAATTTTGACCATCTCTACGGCAACAGCTCGCTGGCCGTGGCAGTTGCCGCCAAGAGCGTGACCCATCCGCCGCAAAAGGAAGTCCGGGTGGTGCGCTTGCCCGGCGGCGAAGTGATCTTCCGGACCCGGTCCGCCGATGCGGCCAGCCCCACGCCGCCCGGCCATCACGCCAGCCAGTCGTAAACAATCGTCAGGGGCGCATGGTCGCTAAAGCGCTGCGCCTTGTGGATCGCTGCCGAACGGGCCGTCGCGCCGAAAGCCGGC
>JACMQR010000161.1 GCA_014376885.1 Polaromonas sp. | reverse complement strand
CGGCCGCAGTCCGGTGGCGGGCGTGATCTCCAAGGGCAGCGCCGCCGCCGCGCCGAAGAATTTTGAGGAATTCATCTACAAGGTGTGGGGCGCCGGCGTGGCCAAGCACTTTGCCATTCCTTACAACAAAAAGCTCTGGGCCGTGCCGCTGTCAGAAATGGAAACCTCCTGGCTGGGCGGCCGGGTGCCGATGCCGGACCTGGAGGAAATGATCGATGGCGCATTAAAGCCGGTCACCAAGCCGATGGGTCCGAATGCCCGCTTTGGCTATCCGCTCAAGGGTGGCTTTCAGGCGCTGATGGACGGCTTTTTGCCATTGCTGACCGGCGATGTGCAAATGCAGGCTGAGGTGGCCGCCGTGTCGCCGTCGCGCCGCACGGTGACGCTGGCGGATGGCCGCAGCTACCGCTACGACACGCTGGTCAGCACGCTGGCCCTGCCCCATCTGGTCAAAGCCATGGGCGACGAGGCGCCGGCGTCGGTGCAGGCCGCCGCCCGGGGCCTGCGGCATGTCTCGGTGCGCTGCGTCAACCTGGGAATCGGCCGCGAAGCCCTGACCGACAAGCACTGGATCTACTACCCGGAGGACACGGTGTTTCACCGGATTTTTGTACAGGGCAATGCCAGCCCCCACTGCAACCCGCCCGGCGGTTTCGGCCTGACCTGCGAGATCACCTATTCGGAATACAAGCCGCTGCCATGCGACGGCCAGGAACTGATCGACCGGTGCATCCGCGAGTGCATTGCAGTCGGCATGTTCACGGCAGACGATGCGGTGCTGGCAGCCCACCAGGTGGACATGCCGTATGCCTATGTGGTGTACGACCATGACCGCGCCGCGCATGTCCAGACCATCCGCGACTGGGTGGGCAAGTCGAACATCCTGCTGGCCGGGCGCTATAGCGAGTGGGAGTACTACAACTCCGACCATGCGTTCGTAGCCGGCAGAAACGCTGCAGCGCAGGCTCAGGCGCTCAACCAGCGCCTGGCACTGGATACGTTGCCGGCGCGCCGGGCAGCCGGCTCCAAGCCGGCGGTCTGACACCGGCTGGCTGGGCGGGCGACTTCTGCTCGCCCGGCCCTGGCTAGTCCAAAAGATCGAGCCAGTCGCAACGCAGCCGCCTGGCCTGGTGGGCACGCACGCGCCAGTACACATAAACGCGCGGTAACAAAATGCCCAGCAGACACAGCGGGTAGGCCCACGGCGCGTCGGCTTCAAAGGCCGGGAGCCAGCCCACCCAGCCCATCATCCAGAGCGTCAGTACCGCTTCCCACAGCCGGCGCTCCAGCGGATGCGACGCCTGGCGCGCTTCGCGCCAGTGCCTGATGCGCTGGAACTGCGCCAGCGTGATGCGGTCCCAGGGGCGCCGCTTGACAGGTCGGGAAGGGGGGAACATGAAAGCCTCCGTGCGAAGTGACCACGGTAAGTTTCATGAAAGGTTTTGTCAACGCCTGCCGTCGCTGGCGTGTATCGGGGGGTTCAAACCCGTCGGCGGCGCGGAACCACGTTCAGCTGCAGTGCCAGCTTGCCAGGCGATGCCGTCAGCGCCAAGCTTTGCACCGGCAGGTCGATCAGCTGATCGGCCTGCCACACCTTGACCTGGGCTGCGCCCTCGGGCAGACCGTCGAAAATCGCCAGGCCTTCGGTGTTGGTTTTTGCGGCCCATGGCGATTCGCTGGCATAGACAAAGCCGCGCATCGAGCCGTGAATAAAGCAGCCCAACAAGGTTGCGCTCAACGCGCCCGCCTTGTCGAGCGTGATTTCAGCCGGTTTGGCAGGTTTGGTTGCCGACTTGCCTTCCAGCCGCAACTCGAAACCCGCCTGGGTGGCATTGAACTGGCCCATGCCGGCAGGCGATGACCGGACATGGTGGTCCCACGGATCGTTGTTGATGAAAGCGAGTCTCGCCCCGACCGGCACCAAGGTGACATTGGGAACAAACTGCATTTTTTCCTGGACGATGGTGGCATGTCCTGGCATGGGCAAGGCCGGCTGTACCGTTTTGTTGGCAGGCAGCACGACCACCACGGCGTCTGGCACCGGCTTGCCGTCCTTGTCGACGACTGAAACGCTCAGGCTGCCGGCCAAGGCTCCGGCAGACAGGCAGAGGAGGGCGCTGGAAAGAAGCAGGTTTTTCATGGTGTCTTTAATGCTTGATGGACGGTGATGATGTCGCGGTGCATGGGCGCCAGCAGGGCGAGCATTTCGTTCTGCCGGCCAAAGGCAATGCCCCGGGCGTCCATGCTGAACTGCAGCACTTCGACCAGCGCATGAAAGTCCGATTTGTTGATGTCGAGCTCGGCATGCGAGGTCTTCATGTCGGCTCCCTGGTACACGCAAGGACCGCCGCCAAGGGCGCAGAACTGCTCGACCAGCTGGTCCTTGACATGCTGCTGGTTGGCGGGACGAAAGTGCGGGCCAGTGCGCGGGTCGGTCAGCAGGCGCGTCATGAAGTCATCCATCAGCGACACCAGACCGGCCTTTTCGCCAAAGGCGCGGTACAGGCGGTCATCCTGCGGGACTGACTGGGCACCCGAGGCGGTCGAGACCAGGCTGCCTGCGGCGGCCAATATCAAACAACAAATGATTTTTTTCACTGGGGTTCCTTTTGTGAGCCAAGCTGGGAAAAGTCTAAAAAGAAGCCTGCGCCGAGAGGTAGTAGCCGGTTTGCTTGCGGCTGGCCGTGGTGGCCGGCACGATCACGCCCAGGTCCACATAGGCCAGCGTCAGCGAAAAGTGCTTGCTGGGTGCCCAGGCGATGAAGACGTCTTTCCAGTCACTGGCACGCAGTCCGCTGCCCAGGCCAGCGGCGCGGCCAGCGTTTTCAAGCCGGTTGCGCATGACACGGTATTCGGCGCCGACGGCTACGCTCTTGCCGAGCAGGTAAGCCACCGACAATTCCGGCTGCAGGCGATAGCCGCCTTCATTGCCGCCCAGTGTGGCGCCAAAGCCGAGCAAGCCGTTCTGGTTCGCCTTTGTGGCGCGCACCGTGCCGCTCAGCAGCAGGCTCTGGCGCAACAGCAGCTTGGTGGCGCTGAGGTAAACATCGGCACCGCTGCGTTTGGCGCCCAGCGCATCCAGGGTCGCGTCCAGGCCGGTCGAGCCAAGCTGCTTGAACTGCACGCCGGCGGCCACTTGCGGCATGAAGCTGTCGCTGTCAAGCACTGCATCGCCCAGCAAGCGCACCTTAGCGCCAACAATCGTCTGCTTCAGGTGCAGCCCGGGCAGGCCCAGCGCGCTGCCGGTGCCGCGCGTGTTGAGGTCCTGCTGCGCAATCGACAACTCGAAGCGGTCGTCAATTCCAAGTGCTGCGCCATACACATTGAGTCCGTAATCCCGGGTGCCGACATTGGTCAGATAAGCCGAACCGCCGGTTTCGCCTTCGGTGGCATTGCTGCCGATCACTGCCCAGGGGCTCAAGCCGCCGCCTGCCGCGCCTTCAATTGTGCTGACGCCGCCGGTCAGCAGCAGTTTGCCGGTATCCGCCTGGGCGCCAGTGCACAGCAGCGCTGCGCTGAGTGCCGTTATCAAGATTTCAAAGGGGGTTTTCATGAAAAAGAAATCGCCTAAAAGTATGCGAATGTAATCGAGTGTGAACATTTGATACGAGCAGACAACGCGATTGGATTCAACTGTTTGCAGCAAAACCTCAATCCGGCTGTCAATGCCTGAACGATTCGAAAAGTCATCAAATTGCGGCAAGCAGGCCAATCCCCCTGGACAACCAAGCCGCAATAGCGTCGGTTCAAGCCAGTGCGGAATCGCGCAGCGTCATGAGACAAAACCGGCCAGCAGCCCGCCGGTGGCAAACGATTCATGCCCCTGCCGGTGCGACTCGGGAATGATTTCATGGCGGATGACAAACAGCATGGCGCCGGCCGCCGCGGCCAGGCCCCAGGGCAGCAAGCTGGCCGACAGGCTGATAACCGCCACGCCGAACACGGTGGCAACCGGCTCCACCAGCCCGAACAGCATGCCCCGGCCGGCCGACGTCGGGTGGCTGTAGCCGACGCTGCGCAGAGCCAGGGCTACTGCCATGCCTTCGGGCACGTCCTGGAGGGAAATTCCCGTGGCCAGCGCCAGCGCCGCCACCGGATCGGTGCCGTCATACGCCATCCCGATGGCCAGGCCCTCGGGCAGGTTGTGCAGGCTGATGGCCAGCACGAACAGCCAGGCGCGCTTCATGGCCAGCGCCGACGGTCCTCCCAGACCCTTGATGAACCGCCCGTGCGGCACCAGCCGCTTGATGGCCATCAGGAAGAGGGCGCCCGCCAGAACACCGTCGCCGACCAGGCTGCCTGCGCCCTGCGCCTTGGCGCTGGCCAAGGCCGGAACGATCAGCGAAAACGAGTTGGCCGCCAGCATGACGCCGGCGCTAAAGCCCACCGTGGTGTCAAAGCTGCGCTGCCGTCAGAAGGGGTGTTGTTTCATTTAAAAAAGGGAATAAAACGCTATTGTTTTAGTAGCTGGTGGCGCCCGTCCGGTCTGCACAATCGGCTTGATTTGTTCAAAAACCGACAATTTTTCTGCTGTGGCGAGCGTGCTGGCGCGTACGCCAAGCAGGCGCAAGCGCTGGTCCAGCGGCACCCGCTTGAGGCACTGGCCGGCTATGTTGCGAATGGTCTGAGCATCACTGGTGTAGGCCGGCACCGTCAGATCGCGTGTGGCAGTGCGAAAGTCGTCATAGCGCAGTTTGATGCCGATGGTCTTGGCCGCATAGCCCTTGCGCTGCAGGTCGGCGGCCACCTGAGCGCACAGGCGGGTGAAGATGGCGCCCAGCTCGGCCTTGTCGTGTACCGCATGCAGATCGCGCTCGAAGGTGGTTTCGCGGCTCATGCTGACCGGCTCGCTGTGGGTCGCCACCGGGCTGGCGTCCCGGCCCCAGGCCGCATCCAGCATCCAGGCGCCGCTGGCCTTGCCAAAATGGCCGATCAGAAATTGGCGCTCTTGCGCGGCCAGCTCGCCGATGGTCCGGATGCCCAGGGCGGCGAGTTTTTCGCCCGCCCGGGGTCCGATGCCATTGATCTTGCGCACATTGAGCGGCCAGATCAGGGACTGCACATCAGACTCCTGGACGATCGAGATGCCATTGGGCTTGTCAAACTCGCTGGCCATCTTGGCCAGCAGCTTGTTGGGCGCCACGCCGATCGAGCAGGTCAGGCCGGTTTTTTCAAAAATCGCCCGCTGGATCAAGCGGGCCAGCGCCCGGCCGCCGTCCCGCTGGCCGCCGGGAACGTCGGTGAAATCGACATACACCTCGTCGATGCCCCGGTCCTGTATTTGCGGCGCCAGCTCGGCAATTATGCTTTTGAACAGCTTGGAGAAACGCCGGATTTCGTCGAAATCGACCGGCAGCACGATGGCTTGCGGGCACAGCCTGGCCGCCTTCATCATGCCCATGGCCGAACCGACGCCAAACTGCCGCGCCGCATAGGTCGCGGTGGTGATGACGCCCCGGCCCACATAGTCCTTCAGCCGCGGGAACTCGGCCACGGGAATGCTGTGCATGGCCCGTTCGCCGTGGCCGGCCAGCAGTGCCTCGCGGGCAATGCGCCGGGCGCCGCCGATCACCACCGGCAGGCCCTCGAGCTGCGGATGCCGCAGCAGCTCGACCGACGCAAAAAACGCATCCATGTCGAGATGGGCAATGCGGCGCGGCTTGCCGCTGGTCAAAAGCGCGGCGCCTTCAAGCAGAAATGGCGTACTCACACGGCAAGCATAGCGGCCAAACACCGCTGCCGGCATCGGTTTAGGCGGGCGCTTACCGGTCTGCCCCGCTTTGCCTGACAGACAGGCAGCGGCGCCTTGAAAAAATAGAAGGTTTTATCACTCCAAGGAAATCATTCCATGACCTTCGTCACCACGCCCGACAAGACCGAGCTGTATGTCAAGGACTGGGGCAGCGGCCAGCCGGTGATCATGCTGCATGGCTGGCCCCTGTCAGCCGACAGCTGGGACGACCAGGCCATGGCGATCGCCGACGCCGGCTACCGCGCCATTGCCTATGACCGCCGGGGTTTTGGCCGCTCGTCCCAACCGTGGAGCGGCTACGACTACGACACGCTGGCCGACGACCTGGCCGCCGTGATCGAGCAGACTGGCGCCCAGGATGTGGTGCTGGCCGGCTTTTCCATGGGCGGCGGCGAAGTGGCGCGCTACCTGTCCCGCCACGGCGGCAAATCGGTTGCCAAGGCGGTGCTGGTGTCGTCGGTGGTGCCGTTCATGCTCAAGACTCCGGACAACCCGCACGGCACCGCGCAGGCGGTGTTTGACAAGATGGCCCACGGCATGAAAGAAGACCGGGCGAACTTTTTTGCCGGTTTTTTCAATGATTTCTACGGCGTGGGCATGATCTCCAGTCCGGTCAGTGACGAAGTCCTCGAATGGTCGCGCGGCCTGGCGATGCAGGCCAGCCTGAAGGCGACATTGGCCTGCGCGGCAGCGTTTGCCACCACCGACTTTCGGCCCGACCTGGCGGCGTTCAAGGTGCCGACATTGATCATTCACGGCACGGTCGACAAGACGGTGCCGATCGATGCGGCCGGCCGGGCCGCCGCCAAGGGCATTGCCGGTGCCACCCTGATTGAATACGACGGCGCGCCGCATGGCCTGTTTGCCACGGAAAAAGACCGGCTGACCCAGGACATGCTGGACTTTCTCAAGCGCTGAGGCCGCCTGGCTGTCGCTGCGCCCGGGCTCAGTAGGTTCCGGGCAGCAAGATGCTTTTGTCCACCGCGTTGATGTCGGTGCGGCCGCAAAACGCCATCGTGATGTCGAGCTCCTTGTGGATGATCTGCAGCGCCTTGGTCACGCCGGCCTCGCCCATCGCGCCCAGGCCATAGACCATCGCCCGGCCAATCAGCGTGCCGCGCGCCCCGAGCGCCCAGGCCTTGAGCACATCCTGGCCGGAGCGGATGCCGCCGTCCATCCACACTTCGGTCTGCGCGCCCACCGCCGCGACGATCTCGGGCAGCGCCGAGATGCTCGACGGCGCGCCGTCGAGCTGGCGGCCGCCGTGGTTGCTGACCACAATCGCGTCGGCACCGCTTTGCACCGCCAGCCGGGCGTCTTCCACATCCTGGATGCCCTTGAGGATCAGCTTGCCGCCCCATTTTTCCTTGACCCAGGCGACATCGGCCCAGGACAGGCGCGGGTCGAACTGCTCGTTGGTCCAGGCCGACAGCGACGTCATGTCGCTCACGCCCTTGACATGGCCGACCAGATTGCCGAAGGTGCGGCGGCGCGTGCCGGCCATGCCCAGGCACCAGCGCGGCTTGGTCATCAGGTTGATGATGTTGGCCAGCGTCGGCTTGGGCGGCGCGGTCAGGCCGTTTTTCAGGTCCTTGTGGCGCTGGCCGATGACCTGCAGGTCCAGCGTCAGCACCAGCGCATTGCAGCCGGCCTTGCGGGTGCGCTCGATCATGGCGGCCATGGCTTGCCGGTCGCGCATCATGTACAGCTGGAACCAGAACGGGCGCTGCGTGTGCGCCGCGATGTCCTCGATCGAGCAGATGCTCATGGTCGACAGGATAAAGGGAATGCCGAATTTTTCCGCCGCCCGGGCCGCCTTGATCTCGCCGTCGGCATGCTGCATGCCGGTCAGGCCGACCGGCGCAATCGCCACCGGCATCTTCACATCCACGCCGACCATCTGGGTCGCTGTCGTGCGGTTTTCCATGTTCACCGCCACGCGCTGGCGCAGCTTGATCTTCTGGAAATCGGCCTCGTTGGCGCGGTAGGTGCCCTCGGTCCAGGAGCCGGAGTCGGCATAGTCGTAGAACATCCGGGGGACGCGTTTTTGCGCCAGCACGCGCAGGTCTTCGATGGTGGTGATGACGGTCATGGGTCTTGTCTCCTGAATCCATCGATGCTAGCGCTTCGGGCTTCATTGGCTGGTGAATAAATTTTTTTGACCAAAAATTTATTTCAATCCACGCGGGCGGCCGACAAGTTCTCCGGTTCACAAGCGTCGGTCAAGCTGTGAGTGAGGGTTCGACTTAGAAAACCGCACAACTCAAGACAATTTACAATTAATAGATAATGTTTCATAATAAAACTATATTTTTGATATTATCAATTTCCTGGCCTGGAAAAACTTGAGAGCGAACAAGACGGTGCAGCCCGCAAACCGGGCGCTGCCTTGACCCTCCGGCCTGCCTTTGCAGCTCTGCGTGAACCCCTAGTGCGCGACAAACTCAATTCATGACCAATCCGACCTCCATTGCGCCTAAGGGCAAGATCATTTGTCCCCAGTGCGGCGATTCGGCCAACCGCGTCCAGCGCAAATTGAGCGACCGCATTGTCAGCCTGGTCAAGCCTGTCAAGCGCTACCGCTGCGATTTTTGTGACTGGACGGGAGTCTTGCCAGGAGCCGACGGGCAAACCGGCTAAGCGACCAGCTGTCCTGAAAATTTTCAGCGCAGCCCATCTTTCGGCCAGCCTCAACCCAGATCGACCGGCACGAAAATCCGGCTGTCGCCGCGCAAAATCAGCAGCGCCGCCGATTTTTGCGATTTCGCCACGGTGGCGCGCACCTGCTCGATGCTTTT
>JACMQR010000160.1 GCA_014376885.1 Polaromonas sp. | reverse complement strand
GTGGCGGCCGAAGAAGCGCACCATTTCAGTCTGCTGCGCGCCCAGCTGCAGGCGATGGGCTGGGACTATGGCGATTTTGCGGCCCACACCGGCTTGTGGGACATGACGCGCAAAACCGAAGGCGATGTGCTGGCGCGCATGGCGCTGGTGCCGCGCACGCTAGAGGCGCGCGGGCTGGACGCAACGCCGCCGATGCAGGCCAAGCTGCGCCGGGTCGGCACGCCGCATGCCCTGCGCGCCGTGGCAATCCTGGACATCATCTTGCAGGACGAAATCGGCCATGTGGCGATCGGCAACCACTGGTACCGCCATCTGTGCGACGAGCGTGGGCTCGAACCCGTGGCGACCTACGCGCTGCTGGCCAGGGAGCATGGCGCGCCGCGCCTGAAAGGCCCGCTGAACCTGCAGGCCAGGGCCCAGGCAGGTTTTAGCGCGGCCGAACTCGACCTGCTGGCAGCCAGCGCCTGAACAGGCGCCGCCAGGGCTGGCCAGGCCCGGTGGCGGGCTGCTTAGTCCAAACGGCTTAATCACCGGTGACACAGCCGAGCTCGACCGCGATACATTTAAAAACACCAGCGGCGGTCTGCCGGGCACGCAAAACAGGGAGACGGGACATGTTGATGCACTTGATCCGGAAGGCAAAAATAAAATTTTTTGTGCCTGACGAGGCCGGCGATGCGGCAACCCACCGGCCGGGCGGCCGCCTGGGTCTGGAGCCGCTGGCGCAGGCGTTCCGGGTCCGCCGGCTCAATGCCGAGCAGCAGCGCATCGAACTGCTTGAAATCCAAAACCGGCAGTTGCGCGCCGACATTGCCCGCTGGAAAAACTCCTCCATCGGCTTTGCCCATGAAATGCGCAAGCTGCTGAACGACTGAGCCGGCACCTGGCTGGCACCTGGCCGGCGCGTCAGCCGCGCGGATGGTGCTCCGCATGGATCGACTTCAGGCGTTCGCGCGCCACATGGGTGTAGATCGTGGTGGTCGAAATGTCGGCATGCCCGAGCAGCAACTGCACCGCCCGCAGGTCGGCGCCGTGGTTCAGCAGGTGGGTGGCAAACGCATGGCGCAGCGTGTGCGGCGACAGCGGCGAGCGGATGCCGGCCAGCAGCGCATACTTTTTGACGAGCATCCAGAACATCACCCGGCTCATGCCACTGCCGCGGCCGGTGACGAACAGGTCGTCGGTTTGCTGGCCACCCAGGATGGCCGGCCGGGCCTGGGCCACATAGCGCACGAGCCATTCACGGGCCACCTGGCCAAAGGGCACCAGCCGCTCAGTGCCCCCCTTGCCCAGCACGCGCAGCACGCCTTCATTAAAGCCCACATGAAAGGTTTTGAGACCGACCAGCTCGCTTACCCGCAAGCCGCTGGCATACATGGCCTCCAGCATGGCCCGGTCGCGCAAGCCGAGCGGCGTGTCGCCATCGGGCGCTGACAGCAGGGCTTCCACCTGGGCTTCCGACATGACCTTCGGGACGCGCAGGGGTTGCCTGGCCGCTGCCAGCTTGAGCGTCGGGTCGGCGGCCACCAGGCGCTCGCGCAGCGCCCAGCGAAAGTAGCGCTTGAGCACGCTCAGGCAGCGGTTGGCCGACGTGGCCTTGGTGACCGAATGGCGAAACGAAAAGTAGGCATTGATGTCGTGCTCGCCCGAGCTGTCCAGGCAGCGCTGCTGCTGCTCGGCTGCACCCAGCCAGTTGGCATACAGCGACAGGTCGCGCCGGTAGGCGGCCAGGGTGTTGCGGGACAAGCCGTCCTCCAACCACAGGGCGTCGATGAACGCATCAATACCGGACTGACTTTGCAGGTGCATGGGGCGGGCGATGGTGAAAAATCGAAATGGAACCGGCCGGGCTGCAGGCGCCGGCAGGGACCGATTGTGCCTGCCACGCCTGCCACGCTGTGGGCTAGTCGAGCTTGAGCTTGGCAGTTTCCACGACGTTTTTGTACACCTCGTACTCGGCCTTGATCTGCGCGGCGAACTGCTCGGGCGTGTTGGCCACGATGATCGAGCCAGTGTCTTCGATGCGCTTGCGCACGGCCGGGTCTTCCAGCGCCTTTTTCACGCCGGCGCTGACCTTGTCGATCACCTCTTTGGGCAGCCCTTTGGGGCCCAGGATGCCGTAGTAGGCCATGCGGTTCACCGGCTCCAGACCAACCTCCTTGAAGGTGGGCACGTCGGGCAGCGAAGCCAGGCGCTGGGGCGCGGCCACGGCAATCGGAATCAGCCTTTTTTGCAGGACGAAGGGCAGTGTCGACGGCAGGTTGTCGAAAATGATCGGCACCTGGCCGGCCACCGTGTCGTTCAGCGCGGGGCCGGAACCGCGGTAGGGAATGTGGGTGACGAAGGTGGCGCTCAGGCTTTTGTAGAGCTCCATCTGCAGGTGGGCAATCGAGCCGGTGCCCGAGGTGGCATACGAATACTTGCCGGGGCTTTTCTTCAGCTCGGCCACAAAGTCCTTGTAGTTGCGCGCCGGAAAGCTCGGATGCACCGCAATGATGTTGGGCGTGGCGGCAATGTTGATGATCGGCGTGAAGTCAAGCAGCGGGTTGTACGGGATTTTCGGATTGATCGCCGGATTGGCGGCGGTGGTCGACACCGTGGCCATGCCCAGGGAATAGCCGTCGGGCGCGGCGCGGGCGGTTTCCGTCGCGCCAATGACGCCGCCGCCGCCGGCTTTGTTTTCAATGATCACCACCTGGCCCAGCGCCTTGCCCAGCGGCTCGGCCATCACCCGGCCAATGAGGTCGGTGGTGCCGCCCGGGGCAAACGGGATTTGCAACTTGATGACCTTGTTCGGGTAGCCTTGCGCCAGTGCCGCACCGGCGGCGGTCAGTGCAAGCGCGCAAAGGGCTGCGCGGTGGCGTTGCTTCATGTGGGGATTCCTTGAAATAAGACAGTGTCCTATGCTAAACCCCCGCGCCTGCCGCGCCCATTGTGGAATACGCATAAGGGCTAACCCGGATTCATTGCGGTTATTCTCTGCCCGGTGATTTACGCCCAACTGCTTCTGCCCGACTTTTCGCTGATTTTGTGCGGCTACCTCTTGTGCCGCCACACCGCCCTGGACCGTTCGGTCTGGGGCCCGGTGGAAAGCCTGGTGTATTACTTTTTGTTTCCGGTGCTGCTGTTTCAGTCGATCGTCAAAAGCCCGCTTGACCTGGCAGCGACCTCCAGCCTGATCGGCGCCGGCGTCACATTGGGGCTGGCAAGCGTTGCCCTGGCCTACAGCCTGCCCCATCTGCCCTGGCTGGGCCGGCATATCGACCGCCGCGACCATGCGGCCAGCGCCCAGGTGGCGTTTCGCTTCAACTCATTCATCGGGCTGGCGCTGGCCGACCGGCTGGCGGGCGGCCAGGGGTTGCAGCTGATCGCGGTGCTGATCGGCGTGTGCGTGCCGCTGTTCAATGTCGCCGCCGTCTGGCCGATGGCCCGGCATGCGGGCCGGGGCTTTGCCCGCGAACTGCTGCGCAACCCGCTGATCGTGGCCACGACCTGCGGCCTGGCTGCCAACCTGCTCGGCTTTGGCCTGCCCGCCTGGTCGGCGCCGACCCTCAGCCGCATCGGCGCCTCGTCGATTGTGCTCGGCCTGATGGCCGCCGGCGCTGGCATGCAGTTCAGCCATCTGTCGCAGGCCAAGGCGCTGGGCGGGGCGGTGCTGCTGATCCGCCACCTCCTGGCCCCGCTGCTGGCCCTGGGCCTGGCCCGGGCGTTTGGCCTGAGCGCCGTGCAGGCCACCATGCTGCTGGCTTTTTCCGCCCTGCCCACCGCCTCCAGCGCCTATGTGCTGGCCGCGCGCATGGGCTACAACGGTGGCTATGTGGCCGGCCTGGTCACCTTGTCAACCTTGCTGGGCATGGTCAGCCTGCCGTTTGCGCTGGGCCTGGGGCCGTGACCCAGGCGGTGGTGCAGCCCCTCATGGCGATATGCTTTTGATAGCTGTCGTGCACCGCACCACCTGCACGAGCGGCACTTTTCATCCTTCAAACAGAGCCGGACGGGCTACGGCTCCAGCGCCCATGCCACATGCTCGCGGACCAGCGCGCTGGGATGCTCCGCGCGGCTTTTCAGGCTGGCGCGGATTGCGGCCCCGTCCGCCACCTTGGCGCGCAGCGCATTGCCCATGGCCACGGCAATGTTGCGCAGCCAGCGCGCATGGCCGATGCGCCGGATCGGGCTGCCTTCGGTCAGGCGCAAAAACTCCTCCTCGCTCCAGGCAAACAGCGTTACCAGCTGCTGCCCGCTCAGGCCGCTGCGCTCGTCAAAGTCGGGCAGGCTGCTGCGCTGGGCGAACTTGTTCCACGGGCAGGCCAGCTGGCAGTCGTCGCAGCCGTAGATGCGGTTGCCGATCAGCGGGCGCAGCGCCAGCGGAATCGGCCCGGCGTGCTCGATCGTCAGGTAGGAAATGCAGCGCCGCGCATCCAGCCTGCCGGGGGCCACAATGGCGCGCGTCGGGCAGATGTCGATGCACGCCTGGCAGCTGCCGCAGTGGGCAGACACCGGCGCGCTCGGCGGCAGCGCGATATCGACAAAGATTTCGCCCAAGAAAAACATCGAGCCGGCCTCGCGGCTCAGCACCAAGGTGTGCTTGCCGCGCCAGCCCTGGCCGCTGCGCGCCGCCAGCTCGGCCTCCAGCACCGGCGCCGAGTCGGTGAACGCGCGGTGGCCGAACGGCCCGACCTGCGCGCCGATCAGCCCGGCCAGCTTTTGCAGCCGGGCGCGCATCACCTTGTGGTAGTCGCGCCCCCGGGCATAGACCGACACGATGCCTTCTCCCGGCCGCTGCAGGCGGCTGAACTCCAGCGCCTGCCACTGGCCCGGCGGCGCCGGGGTCGCGCCCGGCAAATAGTCCATCCGCGCGGTGATGACGCTCACCGTGCCGGGAACCAGTTCGGCGGGTCGCGCGCGTTTCAGGCCATGCGCGGCCATGTAATGCATCTCGCCATGAAAACCGGCCGCCAGCCAGGCTGATAATCCGGGTTCGGCTGACGCCATGTCAATGCCCGCGATGCCGGTTTGGGAGAACCCAAGCGCGCGCGCCCAGGTTTGAATTTGAGAAACGAATTGATGACTGTTCCACTGATCGCAGGTCGGCATGCGCTGATTGTAAAAAAAACCGTATGGCTTGACGAAGCCGCCACGCGGTCATTCGCGCAGAGGCTGGCCCGGCGGCCGGCATTGCGCGGCGCCCTCATCGAGCTGCATGGCGACCTGGGCAGTGGCAAAACCACCTTTGTGCGCCATCTGCTGGCCAGCCTGGGGGTGCCGGGCCGTGTCAAAAGCCCCACATATGCGGTTGTCGAATCCTATGCAGTGGGTGCATCGGGGCTTGACTCGGGCCACAATTCAGAACTGGCTGTCTGGCACTTTGATTTTTACCGATTCACCGATGCCCGGGAGTGGGAGGACGCCGGATTTCGCGACATTTTTGCCAGTCCCGGGCTCAAGCTGGTCGAGTGGCCGGACATGGCGGGCGGCCACCTGCCCCGGCCCGATCTGGCGATTGCGATTGACATGCTGCCCGACGAGTCGCGCAGCATCACCCTGACGGCCTATTCCCCCACGGGGGCGGAGTTGCTCGCATGAAAAACAAAATGTCTGCCATTGGATTGAAGCGCCGCCATGCCCTGCAGATGGGCGGCCTGGTGCTGCTGCTGGGCACCCGGGACATCGCCCGGGGCGCGACCATCGTCGCAGTACGCGTCTGGCCGTCGAAGGACTACACCCGGCTGACCATCGAGTCCGACACCGAGATCAAGGCGCGCCAGTTTTTCATTCCCGAGCCGCCCCGGCTGGCGGTCGACATCGAGGGCATCGACCTGATACCGGCGCTGCGCGAGCTGGTGGCCAAGGTCAAGTCCGACGACCCGAACATCTCGGGCATCCGGATCGGCCAGAATTCGCCCGGCGTGCTGCGCCTGGTGATGGACCTGAAAAAGCCGATGCTGCCGCAGGTGTTCAGCCTTGCCCCGGTGGCCGCCTACCAGCACCGGCTGGTGTTCGACCTGTACCCGGCGCAGCCGCCGGACCCGCTCGAAGCGCTGATTGCCGAACGCCTGGCCGATCCCGGCAAACCCGCCGCCGCGCCAGCGGGCCCTGCCCCGAGCACGGTCAACGACCCGCTGGGCAGCCTGATGGCGCAGCAGTCAGGCCGCACCCCGCCCACAGCGGCCCCCGCCCCGCCGGTTGCCCGCCCGCCGGCGACGGCTTCGGCCGACAGGGACCGCGCCCCGGCCAGCCAGCCGCCCACCCGCCCGCCGCTGGACAGCCCGGCCGTTGCCAAGGGCAGTTTGCCAGCCGAGCTGGAAAACAAGACCGACCGCCTGGTGATCGTCGCCCTCGACCCGGGCCATGGCGGCGAAGACCCGGGCGCCATCGGGCCGGGCGGCACCCGCGAAAAGGACGTGGTGCTGCAAATCGCCCACCGCCTGCGCGACCGCATCAACGCCCAGCCCAACATGCGCGCCTACCTGACGCGCGACGCCGACTTTTTCGTGCCGCTGCAGGTGCGGGTGCAAAAGGCGCGCAGCGTGAAGGCCGATTTGTCCATCAGCCTGCATGCCGACGCCTTTTTCACCGAGACGCCGCAAGGCGCCAGCGTGTTCGCCCTGAGCGAAAAGGGCGCCTCCAGCAGCGCCGCGCGCTGGATTGCCGACAAGGAAAACTCGGCCGACCTGGTGGGCGGCGTGAATGTCAAGGTCAAGGACGCGCAGGTGCAGCGGGCGATGTTCGACATGAGCACCACCGCCCAGATCAACGACAGCATGAAGCTCGGCAGCGCCATGCTGGGCGAGATCGGCAATGTCGGCAAGCTGCACAAGGGGCGGGTGGAGCAGGCCAGCTTTGCCGTGCTCAAGGCGCCGGACATTCCCAGCGTGCTGGTCGAAACCGCCTTTATCAGTAACCCGGGCGAGGAAGCCCGGCTGCGCAGCGACGTCTACCAGATCCAGCTGGCCGATGCGCTGATGCGCGGCATTTCGCGCTACTTCGCGAAAAACCCACCGCTGGCGCGCAACCGGGCCTTGTGACGTGGTTTTGGCGAAGCCGGCCGGCCATGCTCTATGACACGCGCCGGCGACATATCCTTACAGTCCGGCTTGCAGCCCGGAGCTAAGATGAAACAACAGGTTGCGCCGGAATGTCATGCGTGGCAAGGTCTGGCGCACGCGCCTGGAATTCACTAGAAAGGCAACCCCATGAGCACGAAAATTTTGATGTCCCTCGCCGCCGCGTCACTGATGGCACTGAGCGGCTGCGGCACCAGCCCGACGAATGCGCAAATCGGCACGGCGACCGGTGCGGTTCTGGGCGGCGTGGCCGGCAATGCGGTGTTCGGCGGCACGCTGGGCACCGTGGGCGGCGCAGCCGCTGGCGCCGTGATTGGCAACGAGGTCGGTAAAAAACGCTGACCGTGCGCAGCGTCAGGGCCGCACCGGCTGGCTGGCAGCATGCCGGCGCGCCCGCCAGGCGCCAAAAAGCACCAGCAGGCCGGGCACCAGGATCATCGCCCAGATGATCTTGTCCAGGTTTGCCTTGACAAAAGGCACATTGCCGAACGCATAGCCGACGCTGACGATGCCGCCCACCCACAAGGCGGCGCCCGCGACATTGAACAGCGAAAACTTGCTGCGGTTCATGTGCGAAATGCCCGCCACGAAGGGCGCAAAAGTTCGCAAAAATGGCATGAAGCGTGCGGCAATGATGGTCACGCCGCCATAGCGCTCGTAAAACGCATGGGCCTGGTTGAACGCCCGCTTGTTGAAAAAGCGCGAGTTTTCCCACTGGAACACCTTCGGGCCGATGTGGCGGCCGATCGCATAGTTGCACTGGTCGCCCAGCACCGCTGCGGCAAACAGCAGACCCATGGCCAGCGGGTAGCTCATCAGGCCGACGCCGCACATCGCGCCGACGACAAACAGCAGCGAGTCCCCCGGCAAAAAAGGCATGACGACCACGCCGGTTTCGACAAAGATGACCGCAAACAGCAGCGCATAGACCCACAGGCCATGGCTGAGGACGAACGCCTCAAGGTGCTTGTCAACATGCAAAATGAAATCGATGAGAAGGGCGGCTGGTTCCATGCGCCTGATTTTGACAGGTCGGCAGCCGTTTTTTCCGCTGGCCGCCAGCCCGGCCGGCAGATGTCGCCAGCGTCTTACACGCATTGGGGACGCCTGCTGAAGCCGGGCAAAGGCTGCGCCTAAAATTAGCAGGCCATGACATCCCACTTCCCGGCCGCGCGCCGCCCCATCCTGGACCTTCCCGACGAGCTGATCAGCCAGATCGCCGCCGGCGAGGTGGTCGAGCGGCCGGCGTCGGTGGTGCGTGAGCTGCTGGACAACGCCCTGGACGCCGGCGCCATGCAGGTCACCGTTCGGCTGCTGGCCGGCGGCGTGCGCCTGATTGCGGTGGAAGATGACGGCCAGGGCATTTCGCGCCAGGAGCTGCCGGTGGCGCTGCGCCGCCATGCGACCAGCAAGATCGCCTCGCTTGAGGACCTGGAAACCGTCGGCACCATGGGTTTTCGGGGCGAAGCGCTGGCCGCGATCAACGCGATTGCCGACATCAGCCTGGTGTCCCGCACCGCAGGCGCCGAGCATGCCTGGCAGCTCGACGGCCGCACCGGCGAGATCAAGCCGGCGCCGCGCGCCTGCGGCACCAGCGTGGAGGTGCGCGAGTTGTTCTATGCCACGCCGGCGCGGCGCAAGTTTTTGAAAACCGATGCCACCGAGCTGGCCCACTGCATCGAAGCGGTGCGCCGCCCTGCCTTGGTACGCCCCGATGTCGGCTTTGCCATCTGGCATGAAGGCCGGCTGGTCGAGCAGTGGCGCGCTGGCAGCGGCGGCCTGGCCGGCCATGACCAGCGCCTGGCCGATGTGCTGGGCAGCGAGTTTGTCGCGCAGTCGGTGGCGGTGCACTACGAAAGCAGCGCCCGGCGCGCCGATGGCCGGCCGGCGGTGCGCGTCTGGGGCCGCGCTGGCGTGCCAGACGCCGCGCGTTCGCGGGCCGACCAGCAGTTTGCCTATGTCAACGGCCGCTTTGTGCGCGACAAGGTGCTCGGCCATGCCGCCCGCAGCGCCTATGAAGATGTGCTGCACGGCCAGCGCCAGCCGGTGTATGCGCTGTATGTCGAGATCGACCCGGCGCGGGTGGATGTGAATGTGCATCCGACCAAGATCGAGGTGCGCTTTCGCGACAGCCGCGAGGTGCACCAGGCAGTGCGCCATGCCGTGCAGGATGCGCTGGCCGCGCCTCGGGCAGGTGCCAGCGGCACGCAGCTTCCGGCTACCGCCAGCCCGCTGCCCGCCAGTCCGGATTTACAGCCTAACAAGGCATTTGTGCAACAGGGGTGGTCACAGCCTGCTATTAACTTCGGAGCAAATCAAGGCCATCGGGTGTCTGACCTTGACGCCCTGTGGCCGGTGCCGGCGGGCGGTCTGCCATTGCGCCCGGTGGAGCCGGCACGGCCCGGTTCTTTGGCAGGCAGCGCCCTGCCCCAGGGCGACTGGCCGCTGGGCCGCGCCCTGGCCCAGCTGCAGGGCATCTATATCCTGGCCGAGAACAGCCGAGGACTGGTGATTGTCGACATGCATGCGGCGCATGAACGCATCGTCTACGAGCGGCTGAAAACCCAGCTCGACGGCTCGCGCATCGCCAGCCAGCCGCTGTTGATTCCGGCAACCTTTGCCGCGACGCCGCTTGAAGTGGCCACGGCCGAAGCCTGCGCCGACACCTTGGGGCTGCTCGGCCTGGACATCACGCCGTTTTCACCGCGCACGCTGGCGGTACGGGCGGTGCCCACCAGCCTGTCCGCCGGCGACGTTGTCACGCTGGCCCGCAGCGTCCTGGGCGAGCTGGCGCAGCAAGATGCCAGCACGGTCGTCGAGCGGGCGCGCAACGAGCTGCTCGGCACCATGGCCTGCCATGGTGCGGTGCGCGCCAACCGGCAGCTGGCCGTCGATGAAATGAACGCCCTGCTGCGCCAGATGGAAGCCACCGAGCGCTCGGACCAGTGCAACCACGGCCGGCCGACCTGGCGGCAGGTGACGGTCAAGGAACTCGACACCCTGTTCTTGCGCGGCCGCTGAACAGCCACACGCGGGCCGCCAGCCCTGGGGCGCTTCAGCGGGAAAGCCAAGCCCCGGCCAGGCAGCTCAGCGCCGCCACGCCGGTCAGCTGCAGGCGCAGGCCCAGCCAGCCCGACAGCCCGGCGCTGGCATACAGCCGCCGATCGACCGCATAGCAGGCCAGCAGCAGCACAGCCAGCAGCAGCAGGCCGGCACCAAGCGGCAGCAGCACCGCCATCCAGGCCAGCAGGCTGGGCGACACGCCCCAGAGCAGGCGCTGGTTCACTGGGGGCTGGCCCTGCATGGCCAGCCCCCAGTGAATGCCGCCCAGAAAACTGGCGATCAGCGCGCCGTAGGCCACCAGGGCCGTTCCGGCCCAGGCTTGCAGGCCCGGCGCTGGAAGCATGGCCAGCCCGGCGGCACCAGCGACGAACGGCAGCAGGCCGGCCAGGCCCAGCAGGCGGGCGACGGGCGATGGCGGGGCAAAACGGCTCGGTGTCATCGCCAAAGTGTAGAGCAGCGCAAACCGGGCAGCGGCCTTCATGGCCGGCTGGTGAAAACCCTGGGCTGCGAACTATTTGCCCGCCAGCTGATCAGTATGAGCAATGAAACACTGGCCACTTCTTTCTTCCGTGCTGCTGGCCTTTGCCATGCTGGCCGGCTGCACCACCCTGGACGAACAGCAGCGCGGCTGGATTTTCCAGCCCAGCGACCGCAGCTGGGGCAACAGCGCCGAACAGCTCCAGGACATGAAGGAGGTCTGGATCGGCTTTGACTCTGTGACCACCGGCCGCCCCGTCAAGCTTCATGGCCTGTGGCTGCCGGCGCAAAAAGAGCGGGCCGGCTGGAACGGCGCCAAGGCGCCGCTGCTGCTGTACCTGCATGGCGCGCGCTGGAATGTCGAAGGCTCGGCGCCGCGCATCCGGCGCATGCAGGAGCTGGGCTTTTCGGTGCTTGCCATCGACTACCGGGGTTTCGGCAAAAGCTCGCCCGACCTGCCGTCTGAACACATGGCCTATGAAGATGCCAGAGCCGCCTGGGACTGGCTGGGCGCCCAGCAGCCGGGCCAGCCGCGCTACATCTTCGGCCATTCGCTGGGCGGCGCGGTCGCCATCGATCTGGCATCCCAGGTCAATGACGAAGCCGGCACGATTGTCGAGGGCACCTTCACCTCGATTGCCGACGTCGTGGCCACCATGAAATGGGGCTGGCTGCCATTGCGCGCGCTGATCACCCAGCCGTTCGAGTCGATCGACAAGGTGGCCCGCCTGGGATCGCCGCTGCTGGTCGTGCATGGCGCGAAAGACACCTTCATCCTGCCCGCCCTGGGCCGCAAGCTGTACGAGGCGGCGCAAGCGCCCAAGTCGTTTTTGCTGGTCGAGGGCGGCTCCCACTTCAACACCAATTCCCTGGGCCAGGCGCAGTACCGGCTGGCGCTGGCCGACTTGTTTGGCACGCGCCAAAGCCCTGAACTGCTGGCGCGCCACTGATTCGGGCGGCGGCTTTCTGGTAGCCTCGCCCAAATGTCCGCTTTACCCGAACCGCAGTGCCCAGCGCTGCGCCTGCCCACCCGCTGCATTGCCCTGGCCGGACCGACCGCGTCGGGCAAGACCGCCGCCGCGCTGGCCATTGCCAAACGCTGGCCGGCCGAGATCATCAGTGTCGACTCGGCCCTGGTGTACCGGGGCATGGACATCGGCACAGCCAAGCCAGCCCCCAGCGAGCTGGCAGCCGTGCCGCACCACCTGATCGACATCCGCGACCCGCTGAACGCCTACAGCGCTGCAGAATTCGTGCGCGCTGCCGGGCCGCTGATCGAGGCCATCAGCGCGCGCGGCGCGCTGCCGCTGCTGGTCGGCGGCACCATGCTGTATTTCAAGGCCCTGTTCGACGGCCTGGACGACATGCCGGCGGCCGACCCGGCGGTGCGCGCCGCGCTGGCGCTCGAAGCCGCCGACGCCGGCTGGCCGGCGCTGCATGCCGAACTGGCGCAGGTCGATCCGGCCACGGCAGCGCGCCTGGCGCCCAACGATTCGCAGCGTATCTCGCGGGCGCTGGAGGTGTTTCGGGTGTCCGGCCAGCCGCTGTCGTTTTTCCACCAGCGAAATGCTATTCAAACCATAGCTGACAATGCAATCGGGGCAAGCACTACCCTGCTTATTTCCCTTGAACCGGCAAACCGCGCCTGGCTGCACGAGCGCATTGCCGGGCGCTTTGACGCCATGCTGGCAGCCGGCTTTGTCGATGAGGTCAGGGCGTTGCGGGCGCGTGGCGACCTGACGCCCGACCTGCCGGCGATGCGCTGCGTCGGCTACCGGCAGGCCTGGGAAGCGCTCGATGCCCAAGAGGCGCTGGGGTTTGGCGAGCCGCTTGCGCCCAAAGCGCTGGCCGGGCTGCGTGACAAAGGCATTGTCGCAAGCCGCCAGCTGGCCAAACGGCAGCTCACCTGGCTGCGCTCAATGCCGCAGCGCCGTGTGGTGGCTTGCGACGACCCGGCAGCGCTTGAGCAGGTGCTGGCCCAGGTCAAGGCCGGCATGGAAAGCGCCCGATGCGCTTGACAATCAGCAACCTGGGCAAACGCTATGGTGACGCGGCCGTGTTCAGCCAGGTCAGCCTGGCCGTGGCGCCCGGCGAATTCGTCGCCATCGTCGGCGAGTCGGGTGTCGGCAAGTCGACGCTGCTCAACTGCATGGCCGGGCTGGACAGCTGGGACGAAGGCACGGTCAGCCTGAACGGCGCCGACCTGGGGCGAATGAGCGACGACCAGCGCGCCCTGCTGCGCCGCCGCCAGGTCGGCTTTGTGTTTCAGGCCTTTCATGTGCTTCCGCACCTGGATGTGGCGCAAAACGTGGCGCTGCCGCTGCTGCTGCTCGGCCAGGCCGATGACGCCCGGGTGCAGGCCTTGCTGGAGGCCGTCGGTTTGAAAGGCCTGGGCGCGCGCCTGCCGCAGCAGCTGAGCGGCGGGCAGCTGCAGCGGGTGGCGATTGCCCGGGCGCTGGTGCACCGGCCCGGCCTGCTGCTGGCCGACGAGCCAACCGGCAACCTCGACCCGACCACCGCTGCCAAAGTCATGGACGCGCTGATCGCCCAGACCCGCGAGCAGGGCGCGGCCATGGTTCTGGTCACGCACTCGGTGGCGGCGGCGGCGCGCGCCGACCGGGTGCTGCACCTGAGCAGTACCGGCATTTCGACCTGAAACCGCCCCGGATCTGCCCCCTTAGCTCCCTCAGCCCCATGCGCGCCCTGCTCCAAACCTTTTCCTGGCAGGAACTGCGCCACCACCCGTGGCGCAATGCTGCTGCCGTGGTGGCGGTCATGCTCGGCGTGGCGCTGGCCTTTTCGGTGCACCTGATCAACAACTCGGCGCTGTCCGAGTTTTCGCAGGCGGTGCGGGCGGTCAACGGCCAGCCCGACCTGGAACTGCGGGCGGTGCAGGGCAGCTTTGACGAGGCGGTCTACGCACGCGTGGCCGCCAGCCCGCAGGTGGCCATGGCCAGCCCGGTGCTGGAAATCTCGACCTATGCGCTGGACGACAGCGCCGGCCAGGGCAAGCGCCAGCTGCTGCGCATCATCGGCGTCGATGCGCTGGCGGTAGCAATGGTCGCGCCCGGCCTGATGCCGGTACCCGCCAAGGATGCGGACCGGATGGCGCTGTTCGCGCCCGGCGCGGTGTTTCTCAATCCGGCGGCGCGCGCGGTGTTTGCCGGCGACCGGCTGCGCTTGCAAGATGGCTTGCAACTGCAC
>JACMQR010000159.1 GCA_014376885.1 Polaromonas sp. | reverse complement strand
ACTGAAAGGCGCCGGTCGCGCCAACATGCGTGTGGGCTGGCAGCGTATCGCGCAGTGCAATGCGGTTGGCTGCCAGGTCGCTGCCGAGTGTGACCTTGCGTATGGCCAGTGTGGAAATGTTCAATGCGTCGTAGGCCTGGGCCGCAAACTGGTCGGGTGCTGTCTTGAACCGGGCGGTGTAGGCCACCACGAACTTGCGGTTCGCATCGGACTGGTTTTCGATGGACCAGGGGCTGCCCACGTACAGGCCGTCGGACTTGTCCTTGGCCAGGTCGAACACCTTGACCGAGTTCATGCCGTTGCCGCCGATGAAGGGCATGTTCAGGCCGATCTGGCGGGCTTGCACCATGATGGGTGCGCCTTCGGCCAGCAAGGCCGACAGCACGATAGCGTCGGGGTTGCCGGCCTTGATCTTGGTGAGTTGAGCCTTGAAGTCCACATCGCCCTTGGCAAAGGTTTCGGTGGTCGTGACCGGAATCTTGAGATCTTCCAGCGCTTTTTTGAAGTTGTCGTAGCCGCTCTTGGTGAATACGTCGTCGTTGCCATATATTACGGCCACCTTCTTGACGCCGGATTTCTTCACTGCCATCTTGATGGTCTCAGGCAGTACGTCGGCTTCGGTCACCGAGTTGCGAAACACAAAGTCGCCAATCGAGGTGATGCCATCGGCAGTGTTGGAGGTGCCAAAGGCCACTGTCTTGGCGGCCTGGGCAATCGGGTCGGCGGCCTGGGCCGAGTTCGAGAGAGTCGGGCCGAAGACCATCAGCACCTTGTCCTGGAAAATGAGTTTCTTGAAGACGTTGATGGCTTCTTCTTTCTTGCCCTGCTCGTCTTCGATGATCAACTGCAGCTTGTCGCCATTGACGCCGCCAGCGGCGTTGATTTCGTCGGCAGCGAGCTGAAAGCCGTTGCGGATGGACACACCGTACTGCGCCGCGCCGCCCGATAGAGCTTCGGCCACACCGATCCTGATGTCGGCAGCGCTGGCGCCAGCGGTGAATGTGGCGGCCAGCGCAAGTGCGAGCAGGGAGGCGGTGAAAGGTTGTTGTCTCATGAGGGGAAATTCCTTTGGAATGCGCGTTGAGAAGCCAGTTGTTGATTTTACATACCGCCCCGGGGCGCAGCGCAGGCCGGCTACACGACCGTCAGTCGGCGCTTGACGCCAGACCCCGAAAATTTTTAAATCGCCAGCGCCACTGGCTTGCTATGCTTGCCTTTTCACTGCCCGCCTGAGGCGCTTTTTTCAGGACAAATCCAGGACAACAGCTGTGGCCACAGAACCCTCTTCCCTTCCGCCATCGCCAGCGCCACGGCTGCTGGCGCCGGGCAGCCCGACGCTGATCGACTCGCCGCAGATGCGGCGCGCCAGCCGCGACCTGCTGTCGCTCGCGCTGATGGACGCGCGCAACCATACGCTGCACCTGTTCGGCCAGTTCCGCAACGCGCTTGAAGCGGTGAACTACCGGGTTCCGGAGCATCCGGCGCTCAATCCGCCGCTCTGGCTGCTTGGCCATGTGGGCTGGTTCCAGGAGCGCTGGATCGGCCGCAATCTGCAGCGCTCGCTGGGCGCCCGGTGCGCGCCTGACGCCTGCCGGCTGGCTTCCATCGAGCCCAACGCCGACC
Organism: Polaromonas sp.; assembly: GCA_014376885.1. GTDB lineage: Bacteria > Pseudomonadota > Gammaproteobacteria > Burkholderiales > Burkholderiaceae_C > Polaromonas. The sequence continues at coordinate 2,223 of JACMQR010000159.1, read as the reverse complement.
GCTGGTGGGATCCCGAACAGGCGCCCCACAGCGCGCGCTGGGCCTTGAGCCTGCCGGATTCGGCCAACAGCCGTGCGTTCCTGCTGGACACCCTGGAAAGCACGCTGGAGTTGCTGGAAAAAGCCGAGAGCGATGACGACGCCCTGTATTTCTTCCGGCTGGCGCTGTTCCAGGAAGACCTGCAGGGCGAGGCGCTGGCCGGCATGGCGCAGACGCTGGGCATGGCCCTGGACCGGCCCCTGCTGAGCGCTTTCACCCCCGGTGCCATGGCGCTGCGCGAGCCGCTTTTAATTCCGGCGACAACCTGGCAGATGGGCAGCGCTGGCGGGTCGGAAGCGGGCTTTGCCTTTGACAATGAGCAAGCAGCGCATGCGCTGAAGGTGCCTGAGTTCGAGATCGACGCGCAGGCGGTCACCTGGGCGCAGTTTGTCGAATTTGTCGCCGACGGCGGCTATGACCGGCAAGATCTGTGGCACCCGGACGGCTGGCTGTGGCTGCAGGCGCAAACGGCCGCTGACGGCCGCCGGGGCCCGCGCCATGTCGAGCAGATCGGCAGCGCCAGCGGTGCGGTGGTCCAGACCCGTTTCGGCCAGCCGGTGCGCATGCAGGCCAGCCAGCCCGCCATGCACCTGACCTGGTGGGAGGCCGACGCCTGGTGCCGCTGGGCCGGCCGGCGCCTGCCGGCCGAGGTGGAGTGGGAGCTGGCGGCGCACTCGGCGGGCCGCCGCGGGTTTCGCTGGGGCGATGTGTGGGAATGGACCGGCACCACCTTTCGCGCCTATCCAGGCTTTGCGCCCGGCCCCGGCCAGGCCTGGTCCGCGCCCTTTTTTGGCAGCCACAAGGTGCTTCGCGGGGCGTCGTTTGCCACCCGGGCGCGCATGAAGCATCCCAACTTTCGCAACCATTCCCATCCCGACCGGGACGACCTGTTTTGCGGCTTCAGATCTTGCGCGCTATGAAAGGTATAGCTGTAAACGACCGTACAACAAGCGCAATGAATGGTTTTCACTGAAATTCCTGGCAGCCAGAGCGATGCCGGCCGGTTTTGGCCGGGTCAGCTGCCAACTTCCAGGTGCGCGCCGTGAACATGCCCGGCCTGGCCCGGGCTTGCCGGGCCAGCGCCTTGCCGGGCTGCTTTGTCCAGTTCGCCCAGAATGGCGCAGCCCACCGCCTGCTGGCTGCCCGCGCACAGCAGGCGCAGCGTTTTTAATTCTTTTTCAAGCGCTTTGAGTTCCTTGATGCGCTGGCTGACATGGCCGATGTGCGCGTCGATCAGCCCGTTCACATCGCTGCAGTCGGCCTCGGGTGCGTCCTTGAACGCCAGCAGTGCGGCTATTTCTGCCAGTGTCATGCCCAGGGCCCGGCAGTGCCGGATGAAGGCCAGACGCTGCACATGGCCGGCATCGTAGGCCCGGTAATTCGCCTGGGTGCGGGCGGCCTCAGGCAGCAGGCCCCGGCGCTCGTAGTAGCGGATGGTTTCAGGCTGGGTTTGGGCTGCTTTGGCCAGGTCGCTGATCTTCATTGCATGGGCTCCTTACAGTGCGGTGCGGTGCTCTGGCTGCGCCTTGAATAAAAGGCTTGACCTTAATGTCGCTACAAGGTTTCCAATTAGGCCATGAAAACTCGCAACCCAGCTTTTCTCCAACATGACACCTGCGGCAAAACGGCCTGCTGCAGCGCAGAGCCGGCAGTGGTGCAGCCTGGTTTGCCCGCGGCGGCTGCCTCGGGCGCTGGCGGGCAGCTGTTTCGCATTGCCACCATGGACTGCAGCGCCGAAGAGTCCGAAATTCGCCAGGCGCTTGAGCCCATCGCCGGCATCCGCTCGCTGGGCTTTCAGCTGGCGGCGCGCACCCTGCGGATCGACGCGGCCCAGGCGGCCTATCCTTTGGCGCTGGCGGCGATTCGCCAGGCTGGCTTTGACCCAAAACCGGTCACTGCCAACGGTGCGCCGGCCCCAGATGGCGAAGCCGGCGGCCCGGCACACAGGCACGGTTTCAGCGCCGGCCTGGGGCGCCATGCGTTGGCGCTGGCGCTGGCCACCGGCGCGGAACTGCTGTCCTACCTGGCGCCGGACGGCCTGGGCTGGACGGCAGCCGGCATGGCGCTGGCCGCGCTGGCCATTGGGCTGGCCGGCCTGGACACCTACAAAAAAGGCCTGGCGGCATTGCGTCGCGGCAGGCTCAACATCAATGCCCTGATGGCGGTGGCCGTGACTGGCGCTTT